>JBBUAX010000125.1:0-3314 GCA_038058515.1 Patescibacteria group bacterium | reverse complement strand
ATAATGCTTTATTCTTTAATACTATTCATATTTTTAATTTCGGAGACCTTATATATCATCCTAAGAAAACAAGTACGGGTTGATCTAGGCAAGAACCCCTAGGGACGAACTTCGGCTAAAAAGGTTCTAACATCGTCCAGTCCTGCGCACATTAGAGTCCGCTTAGCGAGCCTGCGAGCTTAGCGGTTCTTATGTCCCGCCATCGGCGGGACATAAGCGGGACGGTGGTTAGGGGCGGTTTTCCACTTATGCACACGCTTTGTCAAGCCCAATAGAGTAGAATTAAGGTATGAATAAAAAGTCCATTTTAGTGGCCCTTTTTGCGGCCGCTTTTGCGTTTGCCCTAGTCGTAAATATTAACGCTCAAACCCCTCCGACTGCGCCGTCTAATCTGCGTCTGGAACCGCCTGCGGTAGCCGGGACGATTTATCTTAGGTGGAATGACAACTCGGACAATGAGGATAAATTTAACATTGAGCGCAAACTTACAACCGAGAATACTTATATTTCTCTGGTACAACTTAGCGGTTCCAACATCACTAACTACGCGGATGCCAGCGTTACCAATGGGGTAAATTACGATTATCGCGTACAAGCGTGTCTTTCCGGCACGGGTTGTTCCGATTACGCACATCTCACTTTTGTTTCTGCGCCGTCCAGCGGCGGCGGGGCGCCGGTAGCCCCCGGGAGCTTAACTGCTATAGTCAGCGGCTCCAACGTCAATCTTAGCTGGTCGGATGTTTCCACCGACGAAAATGAATTTAAAATCTTTGACCGTCTCCTGGGCAGCGTCACCTGGAATCATATCGGAAGTGTCGGTACGGATATAACTACCTACACTCACAGTAATCCTCCATCCGGCACGCATGAGTATACAGTTGCCGCTTGCAACACATCTGGTTGTTCCAGTTCAAATATAACCAGTGCGACTGTGAGCGGCGGCGGTGGCGACACTGTTGCGCCAAGCGCGATAAGCGACCTTACAACCTCTGCGCCGATGTCCAATTCTATAACTTTAAACTGGACCGCGCCGGGCGATGACGGTACTTCCGGCACGGCGACGAGCTATATGGTCAAGTATGCTAACGCATACATCACCGACGGCACCTGGGGTTCGGCCACGCCCTGGAGTGGGACTCCGCCGATGCCAGCTGCAGCTGGCACCAGTCAAAGCGTTACGGTTACCGGCCTTAATCCCAGTACAACTTATTGGTTTGCGGTAAAAACCCACGATGAAGCCGGCAATTACTCCATATCTAACAGCCCCAGCGGCACGACCGCGGCGAGCAGTGGAGGCGGCGATACTATGCCGCCATCAATCCCAGTCAACGTTAGTGCCTCTTCGCCCACGACCAGCTCCATCACCGTAAGCTGGTCAGCGTCTTCGGATAATAGTTCCGGAGTAGCGGGTTATAAGATTTACCGCAACGGCATGTACCTCACATCGGTTACCGTGCTTTCCTATGCAGACACCGGCCTCTCCTCTGGAACTACTTACAGTTATACCGTTGCCGCTTATGACGTTGCCAACAATGTTTCCGCGCAGAGCCCATCGGTGTCGGCTACGGTTTTAACCTCCGGCGGCACTGGCGGCGGGGGCAACATTCCCAACCCGCCGTCCGGCCTTACGGCGTCGGCCAGCGGCTCCAGTGTTTATCTGGCCTGGACGGATAATTCTTCCAACGAGACGGACTTCAAGATTCATAAGCGCCTATCCGGCAGCGCTACCTGGAACTGGACGGGCAGCAGTGCCGGCAGCAACGTAACCAGCTGGACAATTGCCGGCGAGCCCAACGGCACCTATGAATATCATGTGACCGCCTGCAATACGTATGGCTGTTCGGGGATGTCCAATATAGCCACGATCACGATAAGCGGTGCCGTGAGCGGGAATGTATTGCCCGACCTTACCATTCTGGATATTTATCTGGGCCCCAACATCGCTGTTCCCTCCTATACCGGCAACGACGCCCTGTCCATCAAGCTTAGCAATGTCGGCAATGCCGGCGCAGCCGAGACCGGACATCTGTATATCTGGATTGACGGGGTATTGAAGTGGACGTACAGCTTCAGCACCCTTGCCGACAAATCGTTCCTGGTGCCGGGAGGCATAACTATTGCTCAGCCGCAGTATCTTTCCGGTGAACATACAGTGAAGGTCGTTATTGACCCCAACAATGCGATTGCGGAATCATACGAAAACAATAACACCTTGGAGAAAATGCTGGGCCTCGCCCCGACCGCGGAAACTCCAACCGGCGTTTGCACGATCCGTGATAGTTTCACCGCCAGCCCCATCTTTTCAGCGCCGGATAGCGGCAGGGGCTACGCCAAGATGAAAAAATCCGGGGTAAACACTCTTGCTGGTCTTCAGTCAGCTTGCGTTCGCGAGGACTTTGATAATCTTCTCCGATCCTACTGCGCCTCTAATGCCGGGCCGGTTCAGCAGCAAGTGGTAACCTACAATTCGGACGGCTCGGTTCAAAGTAATTCCTGCGGGGCTTTCGGCTGCCAATCGGTTTATTGCCCTACCACTGCCTATCCCATTGAGACCCAAATCCTGCCCTTCGTAAACGGCTGGGGCTTAAGCATAGGCGCAGACGGCAATTCCACCATCGGCTTTGCCTTCAATACCTCCGTTGACCCGGCGTCTTTGAGCTCCGAAAACTTGCGCGTTAGCCGCGCGGATACCGGGGAAAAAGTCATGTCAACCGTTATGCCCTATGCCACAAATGCCAATCTCACGCTCAAGCTTGTGTCCGGGGTGAAATATGTGTCCACCGCCCGCAACATACGGACCGTCAGCGGCGCGCAGATGGCCGGTGAGTACCAGTGCGCTTTCATTGCTCTGGCCTCCGGTTATTACACCTCTTGCCCGACGATGGCCGGAACCGCGGCTGCGACCACCCTGACCACGGCTAAGAACGGAATCCTGCGGGGGACGGTGGTTGACGCTTCGGGCAAAACCATCGCCCGGGTCGGTTTCCATCTATTCCGAGCGGATTTCAGCGGCAACTTTGGCGGCTCCACCGGTGACGATGGAACATTCTCGGTGGATTTGCCCGCCGGAACCTACAATCTGGAAGTGTTTACGCCATTGGACCGGCCGGATTTAATGAAGCCGGCACTCCTTAAGCTAAGCATTGAATCCGGAGTAACCAGAAACATCACCATCAAGTTCGACTCGGCGACGGTAGCCGGCAAGATAATTGCCGGTAAAGTGCAGTTCTCGGATGGGCGGCCGATAACTGACGCGCGGGTCGGCGCTTACAGCGAAAATACCGGTCAGTGGCTGGATGTCCTAACCGATGCGA
>JBBUAX010000124.1:0-1081 GCA_038058515.1 Patescibacteria group bacterium | reverse complement strand
CGTATAGCGCTACCTCCAGCGTCACTACCCAAAGTAGCGGCGGAACCACTACATTGACTGACGGAACCAATCCCTCCAATTCTACCGTAGCCCCCGGCTCTTCGGCTGCGAATGTTGACGCCCTTACCTTCGGAACCTCGAGCGGCACTGATTACATAAGTTCGGTTACCGTCACTTTGGCTAACGCAACCTGGAACGGCATCGGTCTTTTAGAAATAACCAATGATGGCGGCAGCACCGTTTATGGGTCGGTTTCTAATCCCTCCAGTAACGTTTTTGCCGTGGCTTTAAGCCCATCTATCACCGCCACTTCCACCGCGGCTCAGTATAAAATCCGTATTACGCCAAAAACTCATGCCAACATGCCTGCGCCGCCCGGTTCAAGTTATGCAACCACCGCCAGAATTACCGATTGGGCCGGCAGTAACACCCACGCGGGAAGCGACGCCGGGAGCGCGACCATAACCATTGACAACCTATCGCCCCAGGGAGTGAGTAGCATAAGCGGCAGTGCCGGCCTAACCAGCGCCATAGACATTATCTTCAATCGGATTGCCGGCACTATTTATTCCGCCGCTTCCATTTCTATCTCCATGGACAGCGACACCAAGACAATAACCATAACGCCTATAGGCAATATCTATTAGGGCATGGAAGCCATCACCGATGATTCTGTGGGTGATATGCTATAATAAACACATGGATATACAAAACCCAGTAGGTACGCAGGGCCCGGTAAATATGCAAAACCCGAATAAAAAATATTTTGTTATTGCCGGCGTTGCAGTACTGGCCGTCATACTTATTGTTATGTGGTTCGGTGGATTGTTCTCGCGGCCGGGCGGCGGTGAGAGGCCGGACCCGGACACCAATCTTATGAGCAGTCGCGATGCAGGGGATATCGCTTTGGCCCGGGCCAAGGAATGGGATGCGGGGGCAAAACTCGCGCAGATGAACTCGGTGGTCGGCCAAACCGGCGTGACCGGCCGGTCCGACGACTGGAATTTCATTTTTGTATCCTCACAGAAGAAGGACAAAGCGTTTGAAGTTCAGATTCGGAATCGCGCCGTCGCTTCAGCGC
>JBBUAX010000123.1:0-1156 GCA_038058515.1 Patescibacteria group bacterium | reverse complement strand
TTGTCGTCCCTTCGGGAGATCTCCCGAAGGGAGAGAAATTAGAAATTGGGAATTGGTAATTGTTTAGAATAATTAGGTTAATTAGAGCAATTAGAAATTTTTAATTCATGTTTCTAAAACGTCTTGGAATCGATCTCGGTACCGCCAACACTTTGGTGTTCGTGCCGAAAAAGGGGATTATCATCAACGAACCGACGGTGGTGGCGATTTCGGTTTTGGACAATAAAATTTTGGCGGTCGGCCAGGAAGCCAAGGAAATGCTCGGCCGAACGCCCGATACTATTACCGCGCACAAGCCGATGAAAGATGGCGTCATCGCCGATTATCGCGTTACCGAAGCAATGCTGCGTTACTTTATCAACAAGGCCGCCGGTCGGGTGCGTTTTTTGCGTCCGGAGGTGATGATTTCCGTTCCCGGCGGCATTACTTCCACCGAGCGCCGCGCGGTAGTGGACGCGGCCCAGTCAGCCGGCGCGAAAGCCGCCTACGTGATTAAAGAAACGGTAGCGGCCGCCATCGGCGCGGGCATTGATATTTCCACGGCTTCCGGCAATATGGTAATCGATTTGGGCGGCGGGACTTGCGATATCAGCGTCATTTCCTTGGGCGGTATCGTGAATTCCACTTCGGTGCGGGTGGCCGGCAATAAGATGGACGTGGCGATTGCCGATTTTGTGCGGCGCAAGCATGGTCTGGCCATTGGCGACCAGACGGCGGAAGAAATCAAAATCCGGGTCGGTTCGGCCTTGCCTATGGAAAAAGAAGAAAGAATCGAGATTCGCGGACGGGATATTATTCAAGGTTTGCCCCGGACAATTACGGTAAAAACCAACGAAGTAGTCGAGGCAATCCAAGATCAGCTGCAGGAAATTATCGCGGCGGTGCGGCACGTGCTGCAGGATACGCCGCCCGAACTTTCCAGCGACATTATTGACAAGGGAATGGTTTTAACCGGCGGTACGGCTTTATTGCGCAACCTGGACCGGCTGATTGCCCAAAATACCGGCGTGCCGGCTTACGTGGCCGATGAAGCGGCGCTGTGCGTGGCCCGCGGCTGCGGTATTGCCTTGGAACACTTGGACAGTTACAAGCTTTCGATGTTAACGGCGAAATGACGCGAAGAGTCATCCTGACCCCGAGCGTAAGCGAGGGGAAG
>JBBUAX010000122.1:0-7696 GCA_038058515.1 Patescibacteria group bacterium | reverse complement strand
CTTCTTCCCGGCGCGGCGTGGGCAAACCGGTCGGCCGCTCGCGCGGCGGAGCCGGACGATGCTCCCTGGGTTGTTCCTTGGGTCTCTCCGCGCTTTTGGGCTTACTCGCAAATTCAATGCCTAAGCCCGCCAAATCGGTAAAGCGCGAACTGTCTTCGCTTACCGGTTTGCTCGGTCGCAACCGGGATGCCGGCGGAATTTCGCCGGCTTTAACTTTGGCCATGCACTCCCGGCAGTAAACCGGCCGAGTTCCGGTCGGCTCAAACGGCAAGCCGAATTTTTTGCCGCAAACGGCGCAAATCGCCGGGAATTTGCCGGGCTCAATTATGCCCTCGGCCATTTCCATGACCCCGCTCCACTTGTTTATTTCTTCTTCCACGATTTGCCGCGGACGGGCATAACGCTTTTGCGAGTTTTGGATTATCTTCTCCTCCGCCGCTTCCGACGACTTAAGTTTGAACGGCGGCAGGGTGCTCGCGGAAAAGGGGCGGCAGGTCATCCCATCCACCATCAATCGCAGATAGATGGAATAATTGGGCAGGTTGACCAAGTCCTGGATGATAAATTCCGGTTCAAATTCTTTTTCTAAAAACTCCGCGTCAGCTCCGCCTACGCGAAAAGTAATCATCGTGCCTACGTTGCCGAAAACCGCATCGCGTACCTTGGTGGATTGATCGGTCACCAATTGACCGATGTATTGGTGAGCAATAGTCAGATTTAGGCGGTATTTGCGCGCCTCCGACAGAATACCGGCAAAGGAGTCAGTGGCAAAATTTTGAAACTCGTCCACATACAGGTAGAAATCCACCCGCTCATCCTCGGGAATGCGCACGCGCTCCATGGCCGCCAGCTGCACTTTGGTGATAAGCATCGCGCCCAGAAGCGCGGAGTTGTCTTCGCCGATGCGCCCCTTGGACACGTTCACCAGGAAAATTTTCCCGGTATTCATTATCTCAAAAATGTCTATGGTGCTTTTGGACTGGCCGACGATGTTGCGGATAAGCGCCGTGGATAAAAATTGCCCGACTTTATTTTGAATCGGGGCGATGGCCTCGTTGCGGAACTGCTCTTTCCACTGTTCAAACTCGTGAATCCAGAAGGCCTTAACCACCGGGTCGTTGACGTTGGCGATGACTTTTTGACGGAAGTCCTTGTCCACTAAGAGCCGGGGTATGCCCAGAAGAGTGGAGCCGGGATTGTCCAAGAGCGCCAAGATGGCGTTGTTCAAAATGTATTCCATCCGCGCTGACCATACTCCAGCCCAAATCTTGGTGAAAATACCCATTAGTCCCGAGGCCACTAAGTGTTTGTACTTGGGATCGGGCAATTCCAAAATATTAAAACCGATGTGATAGTCGGTGTCCGCCGGATTAAAATAGACAACATCATCCAGGCGTTCGTCTGGAATCATTTTGAGGATTCCCTCCACTAATTCGCCATGCGGGTCAACCACGCAAACACCATCGCCGTTGGCGATATCCTGAGCCACCATATTATTAAGAAGCGCGCTTTTACCGGTGCCGGTTTTGCCGATAACGTAGGTGTGCTGGCGGCGGTCTTTGCGCTTGGCGCCAAAAAGACGCTTGGCGTTCCGAAAATCAGTCCGCCCGAAATAAATTACGTCTTTATCCGGATCTATGCCCATTACAGTTAGAATTTAGAATCTGGAATTTAGAACTTGGAGCGTTGTAAACAGACAGCCTAATTCTACTACATTCTTTCCAAATTCTATATTCTAGATTCCAAATTCCATCCTTTTATCCCCCGCCGCTCGCATCTCCGGAAGCAGTGTCCGATTTATCATTATCCTCATTCTCGCCGGTTAAATGATAAATAACTTTCTTGAGTTTTTTAATTTGAGAATAAAAACTTGCCGCCCGGCAACAGACGTATATAAGCACCGCCGCTAATATGCCGATTATTACCCAGAAAACAATCCACATGTTCTATATTATATCATAATATTATAGATTACGCTAGCCCCGCACCGAGCCGGGCACTTCCCTGCCTGCCGGCAGGCAGGGCTTTCCACAACGCCTTTATATTAGTTATAGCAACTTTTCCCAAATTTTGTCTTGGGAAAAGCAGTGTCACATCAAGGAAAGCGGCCAGGCGGTGCAGTGCCCGATCTGGTGACGGGGCTTGTGGAAGCGGCTAAGCTCAAATAATCGTTCCAGTCCGGCGGAATCTCACGCTTACAAAACAACCGTGGACATCCACTCTTTATAGGCGCGGTTCAAACGATGAACATTGACGGTGGCGGCAAGCGGCGTGGAATAAGAATGGTTGGTGGTAATGAAATCCTCAATGTCCGCAACCTTAGGTTCGTTTGTTTTTATGAGCAATGCCGCTTCCGCATCATCACGCAGCTCTTCTTTCCAAAAGTACATGGAATTTATCGGCCAGATATTCACACAGGCCGCAAGATGCTTTTCTATGAGCGACCGCCCCAGCTTCTTCGCCTCGTCTATGTTTTTGCAGGTTGTATAGATGAAAACCATTTTTGACTAGCTTATAGCTTATAGCTTTTTAGCTTTTAGGGGTTTTATGTCCAGACCCAAAACTGGACCGGCCTTTAATATCGGTTTATATCACCTCCATTATACTACCTACTACCTACTACTTACTACTTACTAATCATATCAATGGTTCCGGGTTCTTCTCGGTTTCGCTCAGCTTTTTGCCTTCAATAATCGCCTTTTCCTGTGCGCTTCTAAAAATTGTAGCTTCTTCTTCGGCGATGAGTTTTTTAGCGGCATCTGCGGAGATGGTGTACTTGCGGCGCGACGCCGCGATTATCTGCTCTTTGCATGATGCATGGGACGGCGGCAAAACTTTCAATGTCTCTGCCGAAAACGGGTCATAGGTCTCGCCGTCGATGGTCATCTTGGTAAAAAATTCCTGCATACCCAGATTGATCATATCCTTAACATCAAAGATCGGGGCCATTTCCGGCTTGAGTTTGACCGCGTCCTCGCCGCCGATACGGAAAATAATGATGCTGCCGACATTGCCCAGAACCGCGGCCTGAACCCCGGGTATAAGCTGGCTGCAATACTGATGGGCAACCGTCATGCATAGACCATATTTCCGGGCTTCGGACAAAAGATTCTCAAACGTTTCCGTAACCAGATTGTGAAACTCATCCACATACAGATAAAAATCATGGCGGTCCCGCTCCGGCAGAGATGCCCGGGCCATGCCCGCCTGTTTGATTTTGGTGATGAACATCGCGCCGAAAAAGCTGGAGTTCTCTTCGCCCAAACGGCCCTTGGACATATTGATAAAAATTATTTTCTTTTTTTGCATCAATTCTTCCAAATCCACTTTGTTTTCTTTCTGGCCGAAGATGTTCCGGAGCATGGGGTCGGATAAGAACTGGCCGAGCTTATTGACCAAAGGAATAATGGCATCAGTATCGAACTTTTCCGACCAGTCCGCGAACTCAATGGCCCAAAAGCGTTTGACCATGTCGTCGCCGATATATTCCACCACCTTTTGGCGGTAATTGCGGTCAGTAAGCATGGAAATCATCCCGCGCATGGTGGCGTGCGGGTAATCCAGAAGGGCCAGGCAGGTGAAACGGAAAACGTGCTCCAAGCGCGGCGTCCAATTGGCGCCGAATTGCTTCTCCATCACCTCGATCAGCCCCTGGGTCAATTGATGCTTGAAACCCGGGTCAACATTGGCCAAGGGATTAAAAGACACCGGATAGTCCTTGTCCGAAGGGTCAATGATGATCACGTCCTCTATCCGATTCTCCGGGACAAAATCCAGGACAGCGTCGATCACGTCACCGTGCGGGTCAATCAGGCACAAGCCGTGGCCGTAAGCTATATCCTGGCGAATAAGGAGTTCCAAAAGCTTGGATTTGCCCACGCCGCTTTTGCCAATGATATAAAGATGGCGGCGGCGGTCCACCCGTTTTATGCCGAAAATATACTTTTTCTCTTCCAGGGCGGCCACGTAATTGGTTCGGCCGATGAAGGACACTTCCGTCGGCTTGACCTGGCCGTACATCGGCAATTCCGGCGGCGGCGGCGCGTATTTAATTATCTGGATTCTACCTGGCTTGGGCATGTCAATTTTATACTGCTTCCAATTCCTTCAAAAAAAGTTCGTAATCCTTCAAAAGCTTAAGCGCCTCCTCCGGACCGACAAAAAAACCGGGGGTGTGCACCAGGTCGTTTCGAATCCGGTGGGCTTTCCAGACCGCGTCCAGAGTTTTATATTCATCCGGGCTTAAATTGGCCAAGCGGTCCGCCAAATGCTCACCGGGCATGCCGAATTGCTTCAAAACATCATTAACCAAAGAATCGGCCTCGATCACCGCCATGCGCATGGAATCCGGCGAGGCGGAAGAGGACTTGCGCATAATCGCCTGCCACCTGTCCTGAAACTCCTTGCGCCGCAAGGTGCGGCTCGGCTTGGGTCGGCCGGCAATTTCCAACGGCGGCCGATATTTCCAGCCCTGGATAAATGCAAAAATAAGGACGCCCACAAGAGCGATGTCCAAAATTATAAGCACCACCTTAAGCATGACCCAAACGACGTGCAGGACGGAATAACCCGGAATAGATTCTAAAAAATCCAAAAACTGCTCAATCATTGCTGGAATTTCTCAATTTCCGTTTCCTCGCCATAAATAGCCAGGCCTGCCGGCGGGCCGGCCTTGCGCGATTCCAGCCGCTTAAAATGCGGCGCGGTCAAAACCAGAAAAATGGGCGGATGATATAGCGTCGCCAGGCATTCGGTATTCATGGAGAATCGCCGGGAGAAGAAATTCCAGCTGAAAAGATGCGAGGTCATAAGTTTGCCCATCCACGTCTCCACCGGATTCTTACGATAACGGTAATTATGAAGCAGACGTTGTTTGCGGTATTCGTTGCGCACTTTATGGAAAATATGCGGCCATTGCCAAAAACGCGTGCGCGTGCTCGTCGGGTAGTTGGGCACAAAAGAATTCATATCCAGCGCCGCATATTGGTTGAAAGCTCCGGTTAAACCGCGGCGAGCATAGCTGTCGTAAAAAATGGTCTGCGGCGAAAGATAAATGAAGCGGACCAAGGTATCGAACGCCGGCTTGGATATATTTTCCTCGATCGCCTTTAAAACATCGGTTTCGCCCGGGGTGCGCATGAATGACTTGAAAAAACCCGGTTCATCCTTGGTGTCGGTTTTAACCACAGAAAAAGCCGGCAATATAAATCCGGGAAATTCACTTTTGGTGTAGACCTTCGATTTGGCCTGGGAATGACCCTTGGATTGACGCAGTTCTTCCACCAGATGTTCCCAATCTTTGCGCCACTTCACCACGTCTCCCGGCGCAATCAAGAGCTGGATGCCGACCATCTCTTCTTTCTTGACCTTGCCAAGAACTTCCAAGAAAGCGGCGATGGGGTCATATTGTTTTTCTTCTTCGGATGACTCCACGAATTCTTCGTAGGTCTTAATGGGATAAGCATCTTCGCGCCGCAGAACCATTTCCGTTCCCCATACGTTATAACCCTGACTGTAGAGCTCCTGGATGTTGGCCGGGATGCGATTCACATAATCGTCAATTTCCACCAACTCCACATCGGGATAGTACGAGAAAAAAGCCGCTTCCAGCAGATTTCGCTGTTTATGGTAAACTCGGACGTAAAAATGCAGCTCCCCGCCGAAACTCACCAGCTCCAGAGAAAACCAGCGAGTGACTTCGCCGTCCCACCATTTTTCGCGTATATCATACGGCGCATTGCGCAATTGATGCAGAGCCGCGAGCACCTGTTCCATGGCCCGCGGGCTTTTGCGCACCTCCCGCGGAATCCTCATTTCCAAGAGGACCCATTTAATCTCGTCTTTAAATTTCTCCTGACGCCAAAAAAGCCAGGTGGATGCGGCGAGCGGCCGCAAAATCAAAAACGCCCACAGCCACCAGGTTCTTAAAATAATCTGGCCTATGGTCTCCAGGATTTCTTGGACCATTACCCTCTAATTATACCCCGTAAGAAACTGCCGGAAAAGCGCTTGCCAACACAAGGGTTAAAGAGTGTTCAGGGAATATCATTTGTAGAAAAAACCAAGGTCAGCCGCGATTTGACGGCAAACGCTTTGTTTCCTACGGGGTTATACCTCACGCACGCGGTAAGTGCCATTATCCAGGCGGGAGAAATGCGATTTATTCTGTAAATTAACCAAAACCGTGTTGGCTTTGAAAAAGCGTTCTTTCTGCACCGCCAAAATGACCTCGCGCGGGCGAAGCGGGCCCTGGCGCTTTAATATTCGGGCAATAACCTCTTTGGCCGTGCCCGGCTCGTAGCCGTGTTCAGCCAGGGCATAAATGCCGCGACCCACCAGCACGAAACGCTGGTCTTTGATCAGTTCGTTATGCACCGTCGGGGCCGAAGCCGGCTTGCGTTCGGCAAAGGTCTCATTAATGGTCCGGGCAATGGCCCGGAAATGCAGCGGCTCCTTTTTCTTTTTCAAAACAACATAAACGCGGTCGCGGATGGTTTTGGGCTTGATCTCTGTCCACTCCGAAAGTCCGATATCGCCATAAGGATTCTTGTGCATTTTTTTGGATAGGGACAGATAGTTTGACGCATACGCGCTCGAAATTTTCTTGCGCTGGATAAATTCCTGGAGGAACGCGTTGTAACGGCCCTGGAGCACTTCGCCTTTTTTGCCCCGGAGCATGGACGCCCACTGTTCCAAAAAGGACTGGGCATTTTTCAAGCCGGCCTTGTCTAAGTAATAGAAAGCCATGAAATTCTTGTCCGCAGGATAGAAATAAAATCCGGCGCTTACTTCCAGAAGCAGTCCCAGCTGATTGGCGGTGATACCGCTGGCCACCGATTCCAAGTGGGCAAGCAGAGTTTTTTGCGCTGCCACTCCCCCATTATCCGCCAAATACTTGGAGCCCTTGTTCAAAATCGCCTGACAGCCGTCATCCTTGTCCACCCGGTTTTTTAGATCCTTGAGCGCGGAGGCCTCGATCTGCCGCACGCGTTCGCGGGTTATCTTATATTTCTCACCCAAAGCCGCCAGGGTCATGGGCTTACCGGCCCTATCCAAACCGAACCGGCCAACCAAAATGTCGCGCTGGCGTTCGCTTAGCCCGTTGAGTAGACCGCTTAATATCTTGTTTATGGAATAGGCCATACCCGGTAGTAGAAGTTCGACTAATATATCGCTTTAGGAACTATATTTCAGTTATTAGTTTCTGTATGGCGATATTGTCCTCTGTGTTGTTTTTATCTGTCAGCCCGGTCGAACTTTCACTACCGGGCATAACGGGATTTATTATATATCATCGCTAGGATTACGTCAACCTCGTTAGAGTCCACACCCGCGCTGCGCGCCCGGAGGGTCTTAAGAGGCGGGCTGACTCTAACGGGGTCAAGGCGAGGATGGGGACAAACCCGCCTTTTTACTCCTTGCGCGCGGAAAACCGCTGCCATACCAAAAGCAGCGGACTGGCTATAAATATGGAGGAATATATGCCAACTACGGTACCGACAAGCAGAGTAAGTATGAAATAACGCAGGGTTATTGGTCCGGCAAAGTAGAGAGCGACCAAAACCAATATCAAGGTGAGCGAGGTGTTGATGGACCGGGCTAGGGTCTGGTTGATGCTCTGATTGATGACCGTTCCGAATTCCATCTTGCCCCTGTCCAGGAAAAGATTCTCCCGAATCCGGTCAAAAACCACGAT
>JBBUAX010000121.1:0-8069 GCA_038058515.1 Patescibacteria group bacterium | reverse complement strand
CGAACTCGCGCTGGCTCTGCGCCAGGCCGGCTTTATAGTCCATTCCGTGGAATCGCGCGCTCTGTCTTTGGCCCGGGTAGTGCGCCAGCTTGCTGCCGGCTTTGACCCGGCGCGCTCTTATTTGGTTTTGAGCATGGACGCGAGCGGATTGGAGTTTTTGGTCATCCGCCGCTCCCAGCTGTATTTCCAATATTTCACGCCGTGGCGCGATGTTTATGGAGGCGAGAAGGAGATTAGCAGCGAGGCCTTTGCCAACGTTATTATTCGCAATTTTCATCAGGTTCTGAATTTCTACAATTCTCACTGGTCCGAGCCGCTGGGCGGAGTGTTTCTATCCACCATCAGCATGAAAGACGAGATTAGCAGGATTGTCCGGGAGAATTTCTCGCTGACCATCCTGGAGTTGCAGCTCCAAGGCATGGAACAATTCGCTCCGGATTGGTACGTGGCGGTGGGCAGCGGCCTGCGCGGTTTCTCGCCGCGGCACGAGGATAGAGATATAAGCTTGTTGGGTATAAGCGCGAGGGATGAATATCGCCGGGAGCAGGCAATCAATTTCCTGAATTTCTGGCGGGTGCTGGTTCCGGTTAGTTTGATGGTGCTACTCGTTGCTTTTGTGGGTTCGGATATGTTTCTGCGCAATCGCCTGAAGTTTTTGGGAGCGGAATCGTCGCTAAACTTGGGCGAAGCGCGCGTGCAGGAAATTAAGGAACTCCAAGCCCGAGTGGCCGATTTCAACAATGCGGTCGGCTTGATCCAGCAAGCTCTATCCAGTTCCCGCCCCAAGACGCCGCTGTTTGGCAGGATGGAGAAGCTCCTGCTGGAACACGACATAAATCTTATCCGGATAAACTTCCAGGATTCGGATTTGCCGGTTATCTTAACCGGGGAAGCGGCGTCGGAAAACGAAATACGCAGTTTCTATGAGGCGATGCGCGCGGACAAGCAGTTCCACTCGGTTAATTTGCCGCTGGCCGATATTAAATACGGCATTCAGGAGGTATCGTTTACAATGACCTTCGGTGTTAGTCCCTCAATAGTGGAGTAAAGCACCCGTTTGTCCTCCGGGCGGATTTTGCGCAGGACGAAATCACCCGCCTTCGCTCGCCGAAGCCCAAGCGGAGGAGAGCTTTGCCGAGCTCCGGCGGGCAAGCCCGCTTTTATTGTATGTCTTATGCCGAGACGTAGACGGGCGAAGTTTTTGGTGCCGAGCGCGGCAATTATGGATAATATCCCGCGATGCCCGGCTGGGCCGCGGCCGCTAACCAGCTTATATTTCCCCAGGGCGATGTCGGAGTCGTCGTGGATGATGAGAATCTCTTGCAGTTCACATTTGAAGTAGGCGAGGGCCTGGCGAACGGCCGCACCGGATTCATTCATAAAAGTCAGGGGCTTGACCATAATGAGCTCGCCGTCTTTTAAGTAAGTGAATTTTTTGCCGCTGGGACGGTCCCATTTGCCGGTAATCCTAAGCCAGCGGCCAATGTGGTCGAGCGTCAGATACCCAACGTTGTGATAGGTGTTCGCATATTCTTTGCCGGGATTGCCCAAGCCGACGATGAGTTTGAATTTAGAGGATTGAAGCATTTTAATTGGTGGGTGTTGGTTCCAGGCCGGGACAATTTGGACCGGTTTGCGAAAGGTCAAAGCCGGAACGCCTTGCTTTATTGTAATCTAAGTCGTATAATAGTGCACAATGCGTCGTTTACTTGTATCCGCTTTGGAGGTTTTAGAAGTGGCGGTGGTAGCCGTGGGCGCGGTTTTTCTCATCCGCACTTTTTTGGTTCAGCCGTTTTTGGTGAGCGGCGCGAGCATGGTGCCGAATTTTGAAGATAAAGATTATTTGCTGATCGACCAGCTTACTTATCGTTTTCGCGAGCCGGCGCGCGGCGAGGTGGTGGTTTTCCGCTATCCTAATAATCCCTCCACTTACTTCATTAAGCGGGTCGTCGGTTTGCCCGGCGACCGGGTGGTTCTAGACGACAATAAAATCACGATTTTTAACAAGCAACACCCCCAAGGCAAGGTTTTGGACGAGAATTATATCCCGTTGCGGGTGACCACCAATCCGCGCCCGGGCGGACAGAGCCAGTTTGTTCTGACGGACGGCGAGTATCTGGTGTTGGGCGACAATCGCACCTTTAGTTTTGATTCCCGGGACTGGGGGATTTTGCCGCGGACGGATATAATCGGCTTGGCGCGTTTGCGTCTGTGGCCGCCGACCAACCTTAAGGTTTTTGCTTCGGCCAGCGACGTATTCTAAATGGCGGAAAAGAAGACCAAGAAAAAACAAAGCGGATTGCCCCAAAGCGTGCGCGGTATGCACGATATTTTGCCTGCGGAGCAGCCGTGGTGGGATAAAGTGACCCGGACGGCGCGGGACCTGGCGGAGTTCTACGGCTTCGGCCGGATTGAGCCGCCGATTTTGGAGCGCGCCGACTTGTTTGAAAAAGGCACCGGGGCGGAGACGGACATTGTCCAGAAAGAAATGTATACGTTGCGGACCCGCGGCGGCGATACCTTGGCCCTGCGGCCGGAGTTCACCCCCTCGGTGATGCGCGCCTATGTGGAGCATGGTTTGTCCCGCCTGGGCCAGCCGCAGAAGCTTTATTCCATCGGGCCGATTTTTCGGCATGAGGCCCCGCAGTTGGGACGCTTTCGCCAGGCGCATCAGTTCAATTTGGAGGTGGTCGGCGGTCAGAATGACCCGGTTTACGACGCCCAAGTCATCCTGATTTTCAGCCGCTTGGCCGAGGAGCTTAGGATCCGGGATATTGCTCTGCGCCTGAATTCCATCGGCTGCAAGGTGTGCCGGCCGCTCTACCGCAAACAGCTTCAGAACTACTACAAACGCGTAGACAGGAAGATCTGCAGCGATTGCGCGCGGCGCCTCAAAGGTAATCCCTTGCGCCTTTTGGATTGTAAGCGCGAGGAATGCGCGCCGTATAAGGCCAAAACGCCCAATATCCTGGACAAGATCTGCGTTACCTGCAGCAGCCACCTGAAACAAGTCCTGGAGTACCTGGACGAGCTTAAAATTTCTTACACCCTGGACAATCAACTGGTGCGGGGTATGGATTACTACAGCCGCACTGTTTTCGAGTTGGCCGTGGAGGGTCCGGGTTCGGAGCTGGGCTCCTTTGCCGGCGGCGGGCGCTATGACTATCTGATGGAAATGCTCGGCGGCCGGGCGACCCCGGCGGTTGGCGGCGCAGCCGGCCTGGAGAGGATAATCTTAATTTTAAAAGCGCAGGAGGCCAAGCCGCCGATAAAGAGCCACAAGAAAGTTTTTCTTATTCATGTCGGCGAGACCGCCAAAAAGAAATCCCTGAATGTCATTGAGGATTTGCGTCTGGAGGGCATTCAGGTTGCGGAGTCCTTGGGCCGGGAGTCGATGAAGGCCCAGCTTAAAACCGCAGACAAAGAGGGCTTTGAAATCGCGCTTATTTTTGGCCAGCAAGAGGTCTTTGAAAAGAGCATCATAATCCGCAATCTGCGCACCAGTTTGCAGGAGACGGTGCCGCTGGAAAGATTGGCCATCGAAGTCAAAAAGCGTCTGCGCTCTTAGTTTACATTACCTACTACTTACTACATACTACATACTAATCATTATGGACTGTCTGTTTTGTCTGGCTACGCCAGATCTCGCAAAGCGAGATAAAATCCCAAAATGAACTGTCTATTTTGTAAAATAATCAACAAAGAAATTCCGGCGCAGGTCGTCTATGAGGACGAGCGCACCTTGGCATTTTTGGATATTATGCCCAAGGCCCCCGGGCACACCATGGTCATGTCCAAGACACACGCGCCACGCCTTGTGGATTTGCCGGAGACCGAGGTTGGACCCCTGTTTGCCACCGTCAGAAAGATAGCCGAGCTTTTAGTCCGCGTGCTTCATGCCGACGGCTTAACCATGGGCATCAACCAGGGAGAGATAAGCGGCCAGACCATTCCCCACCTTCATATCCACCTCCTGCCGCGTTTTAAGGGCGACGGCGGGCGTTCCATTCATTCGGTTGTGGATAATCGTCCGGCGGAGACCGTGGAGAACATTGCCAAAAAGCTCAAAAGCGGGTTATAGTAACTCCCACCATGATCGAAGTTAAGAAAAAAGAAGGGGAATCGGCAACCAGCCTGCTTTTTCGCTTTAGCAAGAAAGTCCGGCAGAGCGGGGTGATGGCGGAGATGCGCAAGCGGCGTTTTACCGGTCGGCCGGTGAGCCGCCGTTCCCGGCGCCTTTCCGCTCTGTATCGCAGCCAAAAGCGTGTGGCGATGGCGCGCCGCAAGAAACTTGGACTTGTCTAGGCTATGATAGAAGCAGATATGCGCTGATTACAACGCCGATCTGCGCAGAAGCATATATTTACGAGACTATTTTAATGACTCTTAAACAGAAAATAGGCGAGGACATAAAATTCGCCCAAAAGGCCGGCGACAGTGTTCGCCTCGGAGTTTTGCGTTTTGTTTCCGCCCAAATCCACAACCAGGAGATCGAAAAGCGCACCAAAAGCGGCGAGGCCGAGCTTACCGACGCGGAGGTTATTCAAGTTTTACAAAGGGAAGCCAAAAAGCGCCGCGAGGCCATGGAATTGTTCAAGAAAGGCGGCCGCGAGGACTTGGCCAATCAGGATGCGGCAGGTTTAAAGATAATTGAATCCTATCTGCCGCCGCCGGTAGATCGTTCCGCCCTGGACAAGGCCGCGGAGGAAATTATTGCTTCCGGCGAGCGCAATTTCGGCGCGGTTATGCGCAAGGTTACGGAACGTTTCTGCGGACAAGCCGACGGCAAGTTGGTCGCGGAAATCGTCAAAGCCAAGCTTGGTGGCAACTAAAATGAGTTCTAGAAAGCATATAGTGCGCCGCCTCCGCGGGGATGCGGATTTTTTTCGCCATAAAACCTTGGAGATACTCACCGCTCTCCAGGCCCTGGGCGTTATTCGTCGGCCGGCAACGCTCCGGGTAGGCGTGTTCCTTTTGCCTAATGCCGAGCTCCGGCGCCTCAAGCGGGAATTTTTGGGTCAGGATACGCCGCTGGTGGACGTCCTATCCTTTCCGGCTCCGCCCGGCTTTCCCCGGCTGGAAGCGGCTAAATTCTTGGGCGAGGTGTATTTGAATCGGGACATTGTCCGGAACCGCCGCCGGGGAACGCGGTTGCTTATCCACGGAGCTTTGCACCTTTTGGGCTTTAGTCACGGGCGCAAAAGTGATAAGATTAGGATGCAAAAACTGGAGAAGCGACTGGTACAGAACCTATAATTCTCCGGCGACTCACAGCTCTCATGAAATTTGGACCTCAACTGGTGGTTGGTTTGGATATTGGTACCGCCGCAATCAAAGTGGCGGTTGCGGAAAATCGCGGCGGCCGCCCCGCGCTCAAGGCCGTTTTTAAGGAAGAGTCCCACGGTTTGCGCAAGGGCGCAATCGTGGATTTGGCGGAGACGTCCTCGGCGGTCTCCCGCGTTTTGAATGAAATAAAGAAAGTTTCCAAGTCGGCGCTCAAGGGTTTGTACGTGAACATCGGCAGCCACCAGGTCAAAGCCCAGCCGGGGCGGGGGATAGTGGCGGTGTCGCGCGCCGACAGCGAAATTTATCAGGACGATATTGACCGGGTCATCAAGGGCAGCCAGGCGGTCAACCTTCCGCCCAACCGGATGATCGTGCATAACGTCACCCGCGAGTATATCGTGGACGGCGTCGGCGATATCGTTGACCCTCTGGGGCTCTCCGGCAGCCGCCTGGAGGTCTCCAGTTTGGTCATCGACGCTTTTGCCCCACACATAAAGAGCGTTATGCGCGTGCTGGAACTTGCCGGCGGGCAGATTGGCGGTATGGTCATAAATTCTCTGGCCGCCAGCCGCTCGATTTTAAGTAAACACCAGAAAAATTTGGGTACGGCACTTATAGATATTGGCGCGGGTACGACCGGTCTGGCGGTATACGAAGAGAACAAACTGGTGGGCGTCGCGGTATTTCCGGTGGGCGCAATGAATGTAACCAACGACTTGGCGGTGGGTTTGCGCATACCGGTTGCCGCTGCGGAAAATCTGAAATTGAATTACGGCTATGCGATCGCCAGCGAGGTCAATCCCAAGGAGGCTATCGACCTGCGTAAGTTTTCGCCGGATGCCAAGGGCATGGTTTCCCGCCGCTATGCGGTGGAGATCATCGAGCCGCGGCTTGCAGAAATATTCGAATTTGTGAATAATGAATTGCGGCTCCTGGGCAAGTTTGGACAGTTGGCCGGTGGGGCGGTGATTTGCGGCGGCGGAGCCAAGCTGCCGGGGACGACCGAGCTCGGCAAGCACGTTTTAAAGATGTCCACGCAGATCGGCTTTTCCCTGAGCGAAGAATGGTCGGAAGACACCGCCGCTTTTGCTGACACCTTTGAAGACCCGGAGTATGTGACCGCCTTGGGCCTGGTATTGTGGGGCGCGGACAAGGAGCGCTGGCAGTATCACGGGCGGCCGACCTGGACCAAGGCTAAAGGTATATGGCGATATTTTCTGCCATAACCCAGTGCTACAACTTCAACGGTCCTCCCTGGTTGTAGTAAGGATCTGAAATGAATCAAAATGTACGAGACAGTAGCCATTTATGAAACTAATTTGTGTTAAATGTCGGAATCGTGTTGTAAATTGAAGTTGTAGCACCGGGATAATTTTTTCACCCCGTAAGAAACTGCCGAGAAAATGTTTTCGAGGCAAAACCACAGTAGCCGAAACATCACAATATCACCAAGTTAAAATGTCGCAATCAAGGTTAACGGAAAACATTCCCGCCTGCCAAAGCCGACCCAAAATTTTTGAGGTGAATACGCACTATCTTATCCCTATGCATACCAACGTAACATCAGATTATTCAGGTATGGGTCGAAAAATTTTGGTTTGTTCGGCGGGCAGGTAATTTCTTACGGGGTATGGGACGCAAATCCAAAAAGTTCAGGCGGCGGGTGCATGTCCACGAAAAACATAGCCCCATCCCACTCGCCCGCATAAAAGTGGTGGGCGTGGGCGGCGGCGGAGGCAATGCCGTAGCCAGAATGAGCCGGAATTTTATCCGCGGCGTGGAGTTTATGGCGATTAACACTGACCACCAGGATCTGAGTCACTGCGAGGTGCGGCATAAGATCTACATCGGCCGTAATCTGACTCGTGGTTTGGGCACGGGCATGAACCCGGATCTGGGGCGGCAGGCGGCGGAGGAGAACCGTTCGGAAATAGCCGAAGCGGTCAAAGACGCGGACATAGTTTTCATCACTGCCGGGTTCGGCGGCGGCACCGGCACCGGCGTTTCGCCGATTGTCGCCGAAGCCGCCAAGCAGGGCGGAGCATTGACTTTAGCTTTCGTTACCAAGCCATTTGCCTTTGAGGGCAGCCAGCGCCAGCGCATCGCCGAGGAGGGGATTCAGAAAATAAAGGACAAGGTGGATGCGCTGGTTATTGTGCCTAACGACCGCATCTTCAGCGTTATCAGCAAAGAAACGCCGGTAATGAAAGCGTTTGAAGCCATTGACGATGTTATGCGCAACGCCTTGGAGGGCTTGGTGGAGCTCATTATTACTCCGGGCATAATCAACGTGGACTTTGCGGATGTGCGCAGCGTCATTCAGGATGCCGGCTCGGCCATTGTCGGCGTGGGCGTGGCCAGCGGCCAGGAACGCGCCGCCCAGGCGGTCAATCAGGCACTAAACTCTCCGCTATTGGATGTTAACCCGGATGGCGCGCGCGGCGTGCTTTTGGGCATTGCCGGCGGGCGGGATATGCGCATGTCCGAAATAAACGAAGCGGCTAAGCTGGTGTCCCAGATGGCCGACCCCGGCGCGAAAATAATATTCGGCGCTTACTATGACCGGCATCTCAAGCCCAAGCAGTTTAAGGTGACCTTGGTGGCCACTGGTTTTTCCGGTCCGATTGGCGGCGCGGCTTCGCTTTTTGGCGGCGGGTTTGTATCCGACAACCGCCCGGCCTATTTGGGCGGCGCGGTTAAAGAGATCCGCGAGCGCGAAGAAAGCAAGGCCAAGACTGCCCGGGACAAGGACCGGGCCGAAGAAGATATGACCGCTAAACTGC
>JBBUAX010000120.1:0-4835 GCA_038058515.1 Patescibacteria group bacterium | reverse complement strand
GGGGCTCAATATTGTATGTGGAACGAACGGCTGAGCAAGGAAGAGTATGAGCGCCGTTTTGCGGGATTAAAGCCGAATTCTCGGCATAGTTTACAGGCCTGGAAGCTTAAAGCCAAAGATTTTTGGGTTAAATTTCCGAATAAGTATATCCATGGCCATAGGAACAAGAATGTTTCCGGGGATTATATTTACGATTCAAGAGAGGTCAAGGATTCTTACATAATTAACGGTTCCGAGTTCTGCCGTTATTGTCTTTGGCTAATATCGCCTGGAAATAAGGATTGCTACGACCAGACTCAATTTGGCGAGAACTGTGAACGAGTGTATGAGGCCATGAGTTGTGGTAAGGGCATATACGATCTGATTGGGGGCGTGAACACGGTGGAAAGCAGGAATATCCGATACGCGATGTATTGCTATGGAAACTGTAGCGATCTTTTAGGATGTATAGGTTTGAGGAGTAAAAAATATTGTATTTTAAACAAGCAATACTCCAAGGAAGAATACGAGGCTCTCCGGCCTAAGATAATAGAACACATGAATCAGATGCCATATGAGGATAAGGCGGGGCGCAAGCATTATTATGGAGATTTCTTTCCGATAGAAACTTCCCAGTTCAAATACAATGAAACAAGCGCACAGGAGTTTTTTCCCCTCACCAAAGAGCAGGCTTTGGCCATGGGCTATAGTTGGAAAGACCAAGCCGACAAGACCCACCGAGCCGACATCGAAGCCCAAGACATACCCGATTCAATTCAGGATGTTACTGATGAAATTCTGACGAAGATCTTGGGTTGTGTTCATGGCGGGAAATGTCAACATCAGTGTTCGGCAGCGTTTCGGATCATTCTCCAGGAACTGAATTTCTATAGACAAAACAATCTGCCGCTTCCGGATATGTGTCCCAACTGCCGCCATTACAATAGAACTTCTATGAAAAATCGGCCCAGGTTATGGCAAAGGCGTTGTGAATGTGAAGGAGAAAAATCTAGGGCGGGTATCTACCAAAACTCTGCCAAACATCAACACGGTAGCGGGCATTGCCCCAACTCTTTCCAAACCTCCTACTCACCCGACCGACCTGAGATCGTCTACTGCGAGCAGTGCTACAACGCGGAAGTTGTTTAAGATTGTTATTCCAATGTTCTTAAGAACATTGGAATAAGCAATTATGATTGATCGGAGCTATAACGGTCCTTTCTTGCTTCGGTGCGCTTCTAGGCCAAGCTCAATAATCTTGTCCAAAAAATCCTGCGGGCTCATGCCTACCTCCGCGGCTTGATGGAAAACCATGGTGGAGGGGGTAATACCTGGCAAGGTGTTCGGTTCCAGGACGACGACTTCGCCGCTATCTTCTACGAACATATCAATACGCGGATAGCCGATCAAATCCAATATCTCACAAACTTTTATAGCGGCCTCCTTCGCTTTTTGGGTTAGTTCCGGCGAAAGGCGCGCCGGCGTTATCATCTCCGCGCCGCCGGGCAGGAATTTGTCCTGGAGAGTGAGATAGCCCACGTTTTCCTGCCAAGGCGTCTCGGTTATTGGTAGCGCTTCTCGTTGATTGTAATTGCCGAGCACGGAGATGGTTATTTCTCTGCCGGCGATTCTTTTTTCCACCAGTATCCGCCTGTCCCAATGGAAAGCCGCAGTTATGGCGGCGGGCAGACCGCTTTCATTCTGAACTATGCCGATGGCGGTACTGCAGCCCTCGCGGCTTGGCTTCACCACACAGGGAAATCCGACTTTATCGTTTATCATTTTGATCACCCCCGGTCCGGCATCGCGCCATTCCTCTTCTTCAACGGCAATATGGTGCGGCACGGTTATGCCGTCTCCAGCCAGGATTTTGCGTTGGGTGTATTTATCCGCGCCGAGCGCGCTGCCCAGGATTCCCGAACCGTTATAGGGGATTCTTTGGAGTTCCAAAAGTCCCTGCAAACAGCCGTCTTCCATATACTTGCCGTGGCCGATGATAAAAGCAAAATCAATTTTTTCTTTCAGGTCTTCGTAGGCAATACGCTCTGCCTTGGTGGCCAGTAATCTTTCTATATCGGTTGTCGTGTTTTGAAGCAATAAATATTCCGGTATTTTCCAGAAGCGATGCTCACGGTCTACAAATATTGGAAGCACCGCGTATTTCTCGGTATCCAGCTTTTGGGCTACATTCCGGCCGCCCTCCAGAGAAACCTCTTTCTCCGAGGAGGAACCGCCGAACAGTACACCGATGCGCATTTTGGTGGTCATAAGCTTCCTTTCTTTTGTTTATGCGCCTGGAGCGCCAGTTCAATTAGTTTGGTTAAGAAGTCCCTGGGGCTTATGCCGGCTAAGGAGGCCTGATGGAACGTCCAGGACGATGGTCCCATCCCGGTGGATGCGGCGGAATTTGGGTCGGTAATGAGCACCTGCCCGTCTTCGGTAATGAAGCCGTCTATCCGCGCCAGAGTTTTACACTCCAGGGCTTGGTAGCAAGCCACGGCCTGCCGTTGAATTTCTTTTATAGTTTTCTCGTCAATTTCCATCGGCGTTATTTTCTGCGATGCTCCCGGCAGATACTTGTGGTCATAGGTGAAAATATCTCCCTGGTGGATGGTTTCGGTGGGCAGGAAGGCCTGCGGCTCTTTATTGCCGACGACCACACAGGAAAATTCGCGCCCCTTAATGTAGGGTTCAAACAAAGCAACATTGTCGAAGCAAAGCACCTCGTTCATGGCCGAGTCGAAGTCATCCGCCTTCTTAATTACCATCACTCCTAAAGTTGAGCCCTCCCGGGTTGGCTTTACCACTATGGGATAGCCGAACTTTTCCTCCAGCGTTTTAATACACTCGGCTTTTTTTGCCTGCCACTCTTCTTTGCGGAAAGTTAAGTGCTCCGGCAAATTGATGTCTGCCTCGCTCTGTGCCAGGAGTTTTCTCTGCATGGGTTTATCTATGCCCAGTGCCGCGGACAGCACGCCGGAACCGGTGTAGGGGATTTTTAACAGTTCCAGGAGTCCCTGCAGACAACCGTCATCGCCGTATTTTCCATGAGTGGTCAAAAAGGCCAAGTCAATGTGCTCGGCCAGGGCTTCGTAAGCAATGCGCATCGCCCCCTTGGTTTCAAGATTTTCTTCTACTTCCCGACAGGTATTGCGAATAACCAACGACTCCGGAAGCTTCCAGAATCTTGCTTGACTGTCTAAAAATATCGGGAGAGGCGTGAAGAGCGTTCGGTCCAGCGTTTGATACACGTGCCGGCCGCTGGCCAGGGCCACCTCTTTCTCTTCGGAGAGTCCGCCGAAGATAACGCCTATTCGGAATTTCTGCTTGTCCATAACTCGCAAATTATAAGCAATTCTTGGGTCAGCGCAAATAGAATTTGACCGCGCCTTGCGGGATGTTGGCCTCCTCGGCGGGTGGAATGTAATGGATGTTTTTAGCCGCCTGGCTTTCCGGAGAAAATGTGTCGGTTAGAAACATCACTGTTTGTGTCGGCATGGGAATGCCCCGCACCGGTACGCCGCCGGCCTCAACTATCACGTATTTGGGCATGGTCTGGGGCAGGCGGTTTAATATCCAGCCGATCTCCGCGTAGTCCTTGGCGAAGGCCCCGGCGGTTTTGGGATTCCGGCCCCACAAGAGAAAATAAGTTTGGGACGCTTCATATATCAAAAGCAATCCCAAAATAACCGCGGCAAAGTTGAGAACTGCCGTTTCCCGCATGTGTTTTTGGAAATAGGTGTAAGCGAATATGCCGCCGGTTGCGGCCAGAAGGAACAAAGGCGGGATCATAAATATGGAGCGCAGGGCGTGCGGCAGGCCCTCGTTGGATATGACCACTGGCAGAAAAGCGAGTATTAGCCAGGCAAAAAGCAGGGAATAAGCAAAGCGCAGATTTTTCTCCGACTCCCAGCTTAAGAAACCATCCTCGGTGTGGCCGGCGATGATAGATGGATGTTGTTTATGGAATAGCGCCTTGAAACCCAGAACCACTCCGAGCCACATGAGGATGCCTACCGGCCAGAACAGCTCCGGCCGGCTGGCGAAGTTGTGCCGCCAGTTGCCGTCGCCGACGAAATTGAACATGGCCAGGGTCTTGCCGATATTAAGCGCCAGGTCTTTAAGCGGCGTGGCCGAACTGAACACGGAGATTTGGGAGGTGCGGCCCATGAAATCGGCAGGATTTTGGAGGTAGTAAATGCCGATGGGCAGGGCGACGATGAAAGTTACGCCCAGAAATACCAAGAGAACTTTCCAGAAATTCGGGATTTTGCGGAAAAATATTATAAAAAGAATAAGGAGCAGGGGAGAGACGCGATAGGCGATATAGGTATAAAAGCCGAGACCGAAGAGAATGCCGGCGAGTATGGAATTTGGAATTTGGAATTTGGAATTTGGGTTATGAATTGCCTTAAGCAGCAGATATATTGCCCAGACCGCAAAGAACGGGGCCATGATCGCCCGGAAGCCGATGCGTGAAAAAATTATGTGCCAGACGCTCACGGCCATAAAAAACGCGGCGAGTAGACCCACGCGTTTGGAAAAAAGTTCTTTACCCAAAAGATACAGGCCCCAGACGGTCAAAATTCCAAAGATGGCGCTGGGTAGGCGCAGAACCCAGGGTTCGTTCAGCCCCGCCGTTTTCAAGAATAGCGCCTGGATGTTTATGAAAAGTCCTTCGCGGCCGTTGTTCTCCGGATAGTAAACCTTCCAGCCGGAGGCTGGTCCGCCTTCGGCGGAGAATTCGCCTCCGCGCAGGGCTTCCAGGGCATTGTTGCCGTTCATGGCTTCGTCCGGATAAAGCCCGGGCGGAATGCGCTCCAACTGGTAAACCCGGAAAACTGTTGCTATAATCA
>JBBUAX010000119.1:20075-24495 GCA_038058515.1 Patescibacteria group bacterium | reverse complement strand
GCGGCAAATCCGCGCCGGTTTCTGCGGGGAATATCCATTATGCTTGAATTTGTTAAAAATATTTTTGGCAATACATCGCTCTCCCGCGCCAAAGAAACGGTTGAGGCGATAAATGCATCGGAACCGGAGATATCCAAGCTGGATGACGCCGGGCTTAAGGCCAGGAGCCAGGAACTTAAAACCCGTCTTGGAAACGGCGAGAGCTTGGATGATATCCTGGCGGAGGCGTTTGCTCTCGCCCGGGAGACGGCGCGGCGCACTTTGGGCCAGCGACCGTACGACGAGCAAATACTTGGTGGGATATCTTTGCATAACGGAGCGGTTACGGAAATGGCGACTGGCGAGGGCAAAACGCTGGCGGCAGTGGCGCCGGCCTATTTGAACGCCCTAGAAGGAAAAGGCGTGCACGTGGTGACGGTCAACGAATATTTGGCCCGGCGGGATACGGTGTGGATGGGCCAGATCTATCGGGCCCTGGGGCTTACGGTGGCATGTCTGGTGCCAAACGCCGCATTTCTGTACGACCCGTCATTTACGCAGATTGACGCGGATAACAACGCAGATAAACGCGGATTGGATGTCAGCGAAAATCAGCGTGAAGGTCTGCGTGAGTCCGCGCTGTTGGATCGCGAGCGCGATGCGACAGGCAGTTTCCTGGTTCAGCAGGAGTTTCTGCGGCCGATCACCCGGCGGGAGGCGTATCTTGCGGACATCACTTACGGCACCAATCACGAATTCGGTTTTGATTACCTGCGGGATAATCTGGTCTATCGGCCGGAGGATCAGGTGCAGACCGCGCGCGGCGGAGAAGCGCATGGTTTCGCCATTATCGACGAGGTGGATTCTATTTTAATTGATGAAGCACGCACGCCGCTTATCATTTCCGCGCCGGATGTTGAGTCCAGCGATTTTTATAAAACTTTTGCCCGGGTGGTCAGCGTACTTAAGGCGGACGAGGATTACACCGTGGACGAAAAACACCGCTCCGTGGCCATAACCCAGGAAGGCATCGGCAAGGTGGAAAAGATGATTGGCGTGAAAAACTTATATGCCCCGGAGAATCTGCGCCTGGCGCATTATCTGGAAGAGTCCTTGCGGGCCAAGGCCCTTTTTAAACGGGATAAAGATTATGTAGTGAAAAACGGCGAAATTCTTATCGTGGATGAATTCACCGGACGGTTGCTCCAAGGCCGGCGCTATTCCGGCGGACTGCATCAGGCGATTGAGGCCAAGGAAAGCGTCCTGGTTAAAGAGGAGTCGCGGACCTACGCCAAAATTTCCATCCAGAACTATTTCCGAATGTACAAGAAGATCTCGGGCATGACCGGCACCGCCCAGACCTCGGCCGAGGAATTCTATAAAGTGTATGCTTTGGACACGGCGAGCATTCCGACCCACAAGCCGATGATACGCGAGGAAAGGGCCGATGCGATCTACAAGCATCAGCAAGCCAAATGGCAGGCGGTGGTTAAGGAAATTAAGGAATGCTATGAGCGCGGCCAGCCGGTTTTGGTCGGCACCACTTCCATTGCTAAAAACGAGCTGGTCTCTGCCCTGCTTAGCAAGGAAAACGTCCCGCACGAGATTCTAAACGCCAAAAACAACGAACGGGAGGGAGCAATAATTGCCCAGGCCGGACGGATAAAAGCCATAACTGTGGCCACCAATATGGCCGGCCGCGGTGTGGATATAATTTTGGGTGGCAACCCCCCGAACGCGAAGGAAGCGGACAAAGTATGCGGACTGGGCGGACTGCACATTGTCGGTACGGAACGGCACGAAGCCCGGCGGATTGACAATCAGTTGCGCGGCCGCAGCGGCCGGCAGGGCGACCCGGGCTCGTCCCAGTTTTTCCTGGCGCTGGATGATGACCTGATGCGCATATTCGGCGGCGACCGCATCAAGGGGCTTATGGAGCGTCTGGATTTGCCGGACGACCTGCCGCTGCAGATGAATTTCGTTTCCAAAGCGGTAGCCCAGGCCCAGGCGCGGGTGGAAGGCACCAATTTTGACATCCGCAAGCATCTTTTGGAGTACGATGACGTTCTAAATAAACAGCGCGGGGCGGTTTATCGCAAACGGCAGGAAATTCTGACCGCGGTACATCGCGGCGAATTGACCAAGCTGATCTACGATTCGGCGGCGGCGCATATCAACCAAATTTTGCCGCAGGTCGGCGAGGGCGAGGGCATGCTTACGCTGGAAAACTTGCATAAGGGGATGGAAGAAGCGGGGATAATCACCAAGGAAGTTTCTTTTGACGGCAATTGGGACATGGAGACATTGGAAAAAGAGCTGAAAGACATACTTTCCAAGCGCAGCGTGGAAGTAGGCGGGCACGCCCAGGCGACCGGAGCGGTCTTGAATGTTTTGGACTATTTATGGATGAATCATCTGGAGGACCTAGAGGCGCTGTCGGAATCGGTGGGCTTGCGGGCTTACGGCCAGAAAGACCCGCTGGTGGAATACCGCCAGGAAGGCAGCCGGCTGTGGAGCGGTTTTTGGGACAACTTTAATGCGCTGGTGTTCAATAACGTCTTCAAATTAACGCGGATAAACGCGGATGACAAGCGGATACACGCGGAAAATCGTCCCAGCTCTAGTGGCCAGACCCGAATGGCTAGTGGCTCCAAAGTGGGCCGGAACGACCCCTGTCCGTGCGGATCCGGGAAAAAATACAAAAAGTGTCATGGCAGATAGAAATTAGATGAAAATCTTTTTTGCCCGACACGGCCAGACAACCGGTGATATGGAGAACCGCTATGGCGGCGATTTTGACGACCATATGACCCCAAATGGCAGGCAGCAGGCGCTGGAACTAGCCAAAAAACTGGCGGATAAGGGCATCCAGGCGATACTCACGAGCCCCCTGATTCGCGCCAGAGAAACGGCGGAAATCATAAGTCGGCATATTGGCTCGCCGATTTTCATAGAGCCGGCTCTTAAAGAACGCAATTGGTATGGAGTGCTGACTGGTATGACCAAAGAAGAAGCTGCGCGGAAATTTCCCCGTGCTGTGGAAGAACTTAAAGATCGGAATAACACCATTCCCGGCGGAGAATCCTATGCGGATTTCAGCGCACGCGTCCAGGGTATCATTAAACGGCTGGGGTCGGATACAGAATATAACTGTATAGCGGTTGTCTCCCACGGCGGGCCGGCCAAGGTCCTTTTTCGGGATATTCTCAAAGCGGGGGAGATACACATCGGCGATTGCGGATTAGTTGAACTGGAAGCGAACGGTAGCGGATTGATCGTAAAAGAGATGGACGGAGTTAAGATCGTATCCTGACATGAAACTTATCTCCTTAAACGTGTGGGGTGGCAAAGTTTTCGGACCGCTAATGGATTTTATAAAGAAACACGCTCCGGATACGGATATTTTTTGTTTGGAGGAAATGCCTTTCGGTTCCAAGGCCGGGGAAAACGGCGACGGCACCCGTGACAATTTATGCGCCGAACTGGAAGCGGCTTTGCCCGATTTTCAGGCCTTTAAATTCGTGGCCCCAGCGGGCTCGCAACTTACAGATATGCATGTTGGCAGAGAAACGCGTGTGGGTATGGTTATTTTCATTCGCAAAAATATTCCGACCTCGGATTACGGCTGGTTCTTTACCTATCCCGAAGACAGCCCCGATGTCCGATTGGAAGATAAAGACACGGGTAACTTCCAGCACCTGATATTTGAAGTCGGCGGCAAAAAATATGTTTTAGGGCATGTTCACGGCCTTTGGCAGTTAAGTGGCAAGTTCGATACGCCGGAGCGGCTGGAACAATCGCAGCGGCTAGTTAAATTTTTTGGCGAACATAGCGGCCCCAGGATACTTTGCGGCGATTTCAACCTGCGGCCGGGGGACAGCGCGCAAAGTTTGGCCATATTGGACGCGGCACTCAAGAACCTTATTCAGGAATATAATATAGAGAATACGCGGACCCCTCTTTACAAAGATATGGAAAAATACAAGGACTATATCGCCGATTACGTATTCGTTTCGCCGGAAGTTAAAGTTAAGGACTTTAAGGTCTTGCCGGACGAGGTTTCCGACCATGCGGCATTAATGCTGAAGTTTGAATAAAACCGTAATGCACAAAGTTCGTTTACCGACGCATTTCAAGCCGGAACGCTATCGCCTAATGCTCTGGCCGGATTTGAAGAAATTCACTTTCTCCGGCAAGGAAACCATCTATTTTCGGCTGACTAAAGCGGCGCCAGAAATAATCCTGCACGCCAGCGAGCTTAAAATCCAAAACGCCAAATTCATAAAGGGCCGAGAGGAAATTCTGGCCAAGCGCATCATTTATAGACCCAAATCGGAAATGGTTATTTTCCGCTTCGGCCAGAAATTGCCGCGGGGTAAAGCCCGGCTGGAACTCGCCTTTAGCGGCGTTTTAAGCGACAAGCTGCGCGGTTTCTACCGCA
>JBBUAX010000119.1:0-20065 GCA_038058515.1 Patescibacteria group bacterium | reverse complement strand
GGCGGCAAGGAAAGATATTTAGCGACGACGCAATTTGAAGCCACCGATGCTCGCCGCGCCATTCCCTGTGTGGACGAGCCGGCAGCCAAGGCCGTCTTTGACGTGACTCTTATAGTGCCCAAGGGGCTTGCGGCGGTGTCCAATACCGTCCCGGAGGTAGTGGAAGAGCACGTTCCCGGCTATCAGGTGGTTAAATTCGCGCCGACACCCAAGATGTCCACCTATCTGCTGGCGTTTATTGTCGGTGATTTGGAATATGTGGAGGGCAAGACTAAAGAAGGAATAATCGTGCGGGTTTTCACCACTCCGGGCAAAAAGAAACAAGCCGAGTTCGCTCTGGGGGTTGCCAAGAAAACAGTGTCTTTCTTCAACGATTATTTCGGTATTGCTTATCCTTTGCCGGTTTTAGACCTCATAGCCATACCCGATTTCCAGGCGGCGGCGATGGAGAATTGGGGCGCCATCACTTTCCGGGAGCGGGCGATCTTAATTGACCCGCAACACTCTTCGGAGCAGATACGCCGCTGGGTGGCTTTGGTCATTGCCCACGAAATTGCCCACCAGTGGTTCGGTAATCTGGTGACCATGGAATGGTGGACGCATTTGTGGCTGAATGAGGGCTTTGCCCGATTTTGCGAACATCTGGCGCTCCATAAATTGTTTCCCAAATGGAAAGTATGGCGGCGCTTTTCCCAATCGGTTTTGGGTGAGGCCATGAGCTCCGATTCTCTGCTTAGCACTCACCCGATAGAAGTGCCGGTTCATCATCCGGATGAGGTTAACGAGATCTTCGACGACATAAGCTACGCCAAAGGCGCGGCGGTTATCAAGATGCTTGCGGAATATCTGGGGCCGAAGGATTTCCGGAACGGCCTGCGGCATTATCTGGATAGGCACAGCTATAAAAATGCGACCACTGATGATTTGTGGGCGGCTTTTGAGCATATATCTAAGAAGCCGGTGCGGGAAATGATGCATGCTTGGACACGGCGGCCGGGCTATCCGCTTATAAATATTGTGGACAAGGGCAGGAAACTGGAGCTTAGCCAGAAAAGGTTTTTCGTGAGTCCGATATCCGCGCGAAAAGCCAAGGACCGGACCCGCTGGCTTATTCCGCTAAAGATTGCCGCGCCGGGCAGGGATAAGAAATATCTACTGGGCAAGGAGCCGCTTAACCTTCCGGACACGGGCAAGTGGCTGAAATTGAATTCCGGGGAAACCACGCTTTGCACCGTGGACTATCCGGCACCGCTCTTGCGCCGGCTGGCCGCGGCGGTCAGGGCCAAGAAACTCTCGCCGGAGGACCGCATGGGCCTCACCCGCGACGCTTTTGCCCTGGCCGAAGCCGGCCGCTTGTCCACCCGGGAGGTGCTCATATTTCTTGAGGCCTACCAAAACGAAAATGACTATGGTGTATGGCTGGAAATCGCTTCTGGTCTGGGACGATTGAACCCGCTTTTTTACGAAGAGAAATTTTATGAGGATTATCGGCGCTATGCCAGGGAGATTTTTCGGAATATCGTGAAACGCTGCGGCTGGCGCAAGCTGCCAAACGAAGATGCGGACATGCCGCTTCTCCGCAGTTTGGTTTTATATCAGTCCGGGCGTTACGGCGACACTGGTGTTATTCGGGAAGCCCAGGAACTTTTTACCCGGTCCGTCCCGCTGCGCGGGATCTCGCGAAGCGGGATAAAAAAGCGCCTGGATCCGGATTTGCGGGATACGGTTTATTATCTGGCGGCGGAGAACGGCGGCCCCCGAGAATATCGGGAGCTTATGCGCCGGTATTTGCGTGAGCCGATGCAAGAGGAAAAAGCGCGCTTGGCCGGAGCTCTGGGCCGTTTCCGGCAAAGAAAACTTCTTATGGCTACGCTGCGGTTTTTGCTTTCAGCCAGGGTGCGGGTTCAGGACATGCCTCTTTATACGGTTCATTTGATGCTCAATGTGTATGGCCGGGAATTGGGCTGGAAATTTTTAAAGCGCAACTGGCCGGAGTTAATGCGGCGCTACGGCGGCGGGGTGAAGCTTCTGACCCGGGCCATTGAGCCCCTAGCGTATTTCTCTTCGGAAGCCAAGGCGCAGGAGATAAGAAAATTCTTCCGCAAGCATCCGGCGCGCGGTGAGGGACGGACAGTGGCTAAGATTCTGGAGAAGATAAGCGGCCGGGCGGCCTGGCGGAAGCGCGATTCCAAAACGGTCGGGGAGTGGCTTAGGGCCAATTATCCGGCATAACCACTGCATTTTAGGTGCTTAGAAGCCCCTATTTGCCTTTTGGGGAGTAGTATGCTATAATCTCCACGTAGTAAGTTTCTTAGCAGTTTCTGCCAGGAACCATTTGTGGGTCTTTGTGTGGAAGTCTGCGGAGAAGTAGCCCGGCATAAAATTAATAAGATTGCGGGCGAATGTCGGCTTACACACAAAAGCTAACAAGTACAGCAAGTAAATGAGTAAACGGCTTTATGTTGGCGGCTTGTCCTATAGCACGTCTCAGAACGCTCTTCAGGATGCCTTCGCCCAAGCCGGAACGGTGGAAAACACGACTGTGGTCATGGATAAAATGACCGGTCGTTCCCGCGGTTTCGGTTTTGTGGAGATGACGAATGATGACGATGCCCAAAAGGCGATTGAGATGTGGAACGGTAAGGAATTGGACGGTCGTCGCCTGACTGTAAACGAAGCCAAACCGATGGGGGAGCGCCCTCCGCGGCGTGGTGGTTTCGGTGGCGGTCGGGACTTCGGCGGACAGAACTCTTACTAAAGTAAGGTCTGTTCTCCTACAAACCCCTCCGACCAAGGTCGGAGGGGTTTTGTGTTAAAATCTACTTGTGCCGAACCGATTTTGGTTAGTGGCAGTGGATATGGGTTATGGCCATCAGCGCGCGGCCATGCCGCTTTTGCCGCTGGCCGAGGAGGGACGGCTTATTATTGCCAACGATTACGACGGCATACCGGACACGGATTATCGGATGTGGCATAGCGCGGAGCGGCTTTATTCTTTTGTTTCCCGACTCAAGGGCAGGGGCTGGCTGGGTCGTATGGTTTTTGCGGCCTTTGATCATTTTCAGGGCATTCCGGATCTATGGAACGGCGGCAATCAAACCGCACCGACCTTCCAATTGCGCCAGATATACCGGCGGATGAGCGAGGGTTGGGGCCGGCATTTAATCGAAAAATTCTTGGCCAAGCCCCTGCCGCTCATCACTTCTTATTTCGTGGTGGCGCATATGGCCGAGTATTGGAATTATCCCGCACCGGTTTTGGCGATAGTCACCGACACCGATATCCCGCGGGCCTGGGCGCCGCTCGATTCTTCGGCAAGCCGGATAACTTATCTGGCCTCCACGCCTTGGTCGGCCCGTCGCCTGGAGCTTTATGGTGTGAGGAAAGAAAATATCGTCCTGACCGGTTTCCCCCTGCCGGAGGAACTGGTCGGCGACAAGGACAAATATGCCAAAGAGTATTTGCGCCGGCGCCTTACGCGACTGGATCCCCAAGGGGCATATCGCAAGAAATATGCGGAACTCATACGCAAGCATGTGGGAACGGACACCAAAAAGAATAAGCGCGGAGCAGTAAGTATTACCTTTGCCATCGGCGGCGCCGGCGCCCAAACCGAACTGGCCAAAGACCTTTTCGGCCTGATCGAGCTTATCCGGCGGGGCAAAATCAGCTTGAATCTCATCGCCGGAGTTTCAGAACGAGCGGCGGCTAAATTCCGCGGCATAGTGGGCAAAGCCGGACTTACGAACCTTCTGGGCAACGGGGTGGATATCGTCCAGGCGCGGAATAAGGAAGAAAGCTACCGGCGGTTCAACGAAGTTTTGAAAACAACGGACGTGTTATGGACCAAGCCGTCGGAACTTTCTTTTTATGCCGCCTTGGGCATACCTATCGTGATGAGCCAGTCCATTGGTGCGCACGAAAACCGGAACCGGGAGTGGCTTCTGGAGAACGGCGCGGCTATGGACCAGAAAAATCCGCGTCGCGCGGATGAATGGCTATGGGCGCAGGTGGAGAGCGGACGTTTGGCGGAGATGGCCATGAACGGATTCCTCAACCTGGAAAGGCGCGGGCTTTCCAACATAAAAAAGGCGCTGGCGAAAATGACAAACCGATAAACATGCTTTGGTTGATTTTAACCATCATTGCTTACGCGCTTCTCGCGCTTGTCTCTATCGGCGATAAGTATCTCTTGTCCGGCCCTCTGCCGGATGCGGCAACTTACGCCTTTTACGTTGGCATGCTGGGCGCTTTGGTTATAGTGCTCACTCCGTTTTTCGGTTGGCCGGTGCCCATGGCGGCGGAACTATGGCTGGCGCTCGCCTCCGGCGCGGTTCTGATCTGGGCGATGCTTATTGCCTACAATGGCCTGCGTCGCTATGAGGTATCGCGGCTTATCCCGGCTATCGGCAGTTTGGTGCCAATTTTCACCGCGGTGCTTGGTTATATTCTCATCGCGCCGGTTTATTATTCACCGGTAGATATTGCCGCATTTGCCGTGCTGGTCCTGGGGACACTCACGCTTACCACCAATAAGCTCCATCATATTTTTTCCCGTGGCTTAGGCATTGCGGCCGCAGTCTCCTTTCTTTTTGCCTTGAGTTTCGTCTTGTCCAAAATGGTTTATGAAGCCGGGCCGTTTTGGTCGGGTTTTTTGTGGATACGCCTGGGTGGGGGAGCGGCGGCGCTGCTTATCGCCGTTTTTTCATCCGGTTTGCGCACCAGGATATTCTCCGGCGCAATTTTTCACCCTCATCCCAATAAGCGAGAGAAGCGGACGGCGGCTCTTTTTGTCGGTAATCAGGTTTTGGGCGGCAGCGCGGTGGTTTTGCAGAGCATCGCCGTCTATCTGGTGCCGCTTGTTTATCTGGCCTTTATAAACGCTTTGCAAGGGGTTCAGTATGTTTTTCTATTCCTATTCGCGCATGTCCTCGCCGCGCACTTTCCAGACGCCCTGCCCCACGAGTATTTGGGTCAGAAGAGCGCCGTGTCCAGGGTTTGGGGTATAGCTCTGGTTTGCATAGGTCTTATAATTTTGGCCCTAGGCAAACGTTAAATGAAGATAGTTCTCAGGATCGCAAAAGTTGTTGGCATGGCTCTGGCCGCGGCGCTGGTTTTGGTAATTCTCTTCTTGACTGTTGGCAGGACCAAAGCTATGCAGCCGGAATGGGGCGTGAATTTTTCGGAAAAGCTGATTGGGGACCTGGGACTTAGCCCCCGGGAAGTGTACGCGGCGATACTTGATGACCTGGGCGCTAAGCGCGTTAAACTCGCGACCTACTGGGATATACTGGAGCCGACGGACAACAATTTTGATTTTAATAATTTGGATGAACAGTTTGCGCAAGCCGAAAAGCACAACGCCGAAATAATTCTGGTGGTGGGGATGAAGACACCGCGCTGGCCGGAGTGCCATTTACCGGAATGGGCCAAGAACTTGAACCAGAGCCAACAACAAGAGCAGATTCTGGAATATCTGCGCGCGGTGGTCAGCCGCTATAAGGGCTCACCGGCGCTTTATATGTGGCAGGTGGAAAATGAGCCGCTTTTTGATTTCGGCGAATGTCCCTGGCTGGACATCTCTTTCCTGCGCAAAGAAGTGGCACTGGTTAAGGAAATTGACTCGGCGCATCCGGTTCTGATATCGGACACCGGTGAATATTCGTTCTGGATCCAGGCGGCGCGGATAGGCGATGTGGTCGGCACGACGCTTTATCGTAAAGTATGGTTCAAACAGGCCCAAATGTATTTCGCCTATTTTCTGCCGGCTATAAGCTATAAACGGCGGGCGGATCTCATAAGAACGCTTTTCGGCAAGGAGGTTATTGACGTGGAACTCCAGGCCGAGCCGTGGGGTCCGCGCCTGTATTATGATTTATCCTTGGAGGAACAGGCCAAAACGATGAATTTGGAACAATTCCGCAAAAATGTGGACTTTGCCCGCCACACCGGACTTAAGCAGCATTATTTCTGGGGCGCGGAATGGTGGTATTGGCTTAAGGTTAAACATAATGACCCGTCTTTTTGGGACGAGGCCAAGAAGATTTTTGCTGGCAGCTGAAATTTGAGGCTGCAACGGAATTATTCCCACTTGACGGGATATGCCCATAGGTTAAATTAGTACTACTCCAACGACCGACCTCATCAATATTTTTTGAACAATGTCTGAATTCAGCGTGAAACAACAAAAGAAAGTAATCATATACACCACTCCGTCCTGCGTATATTGCAATATGGCCAAGGCGTTCTTTAAGCAGAACGATATCGCTTATGAGGAGAAAGACGTGGCAGTGGACCAGGCGGCGGTGGAAGAGATGATAAAGAAGTCCGGCCAGCTGGGCGTGCCGGTGATAGATGTAGACGGCGAAATAGTTATCGGTTTTGACAAGCCGCGCTTGACGCAGCTGCTCAAGAGTAAGTAGTCAGTTGTAAGTTGTAGGTGGTAGGTGGTAGGCAAGGTTCACATTTCATGATTCATGACCCCTACGGTCCGGAATATGTAGTCAAAGTTCATGACTCCAAAATCGGTTTAACCGGTTTCTTGGTGGTGCATAATACCGCTTTGGGTCCGGGCAAAGGCGGAATTCGGATGACACCCGACGTGGGCGAGGAAGAAATAGGGCGCTTAGCAAGCACGATGACCTGGAAAAACGCCCTGGCTGGAATTCCTTTCGGCGGAGCCAAAGCCGGGATTATCTGGCCCTCCTCCGCTGAAGCTGCGGTGGGTAAAAGCGGCAATACCGAGGACCACAAAAAAGAATTGATTCGGGCGTTTGCCCGGGCCCTGCATCCGCTACTCATTAAAAAATATATTGCCGGACCGGACGTGAACACCGGTGAAAAAGAAATGCAGTGGTTCGCCGAGGCGGTTGGCGCCTGGAGCGTGGTCACCGGCAAGCCGGCCAAGTATTGCGTTATGACCGTGGACGGCCAAAAGTGCGGCCTACCCCACGAATTTGGTTCCACCGGTTTCGGCGTAGCCCACTCTGCTAAGGTCGCCGCGGAGCTCATGGGCATGAAGATAAAGGGCGCTAAAGTGGCGATCCACGGTTTCGGCAATGTTGGCACCTTCACTTACACTCATTTGACCAAAATGGGCGCCAAGGTAATTGCCATTGCCGATAAAGACGGGGCGGTATTTGTACCGGGCGGATTTAACGCCCAGAAGATCGCTCAGCTTATACGCGCCAAAAAGACGATACGTGATTATGTTGGCGGCAAAAAAATCAGGCCGGAGGACTTTTGGAGAATCCCGGTGGACATTCTGATCCCGGCTTCGGTGACCGACGTCATTAATAACAGTAATAAAAAGCATATTAAGGCTAAGCTGATAGTTGAGGCCGGCAATATTCCCATGCGCGAGAATATTGAAGACGAGCTTTTCCGCAAAGGCATAATGTTCGTGCCGGATTTTGTGGCCAATGCCGGCGGAGTCATTTCCTCGTATGCGGAATATCGGGGTTATTCGCCGGAGAAAATGTTCCGTTTGGTGGAAGATAAAATTGTGGCGGCGACCAGGGCGGTGATAGGCGAGAGCTTGAGGCGCAAAAAGAACCCGCGGCAGGTAGCCATGGAACTGGCCAGGAAAAGAGTGGAGGCGGCGATGGCCAAACGCAAAACGGCTTTTGACAAATGATAAACATAGAAGAATTCCAAAAAATTGATTTGCGGGTAGCCAAGGTGCTTACCGCCGAAAGAGTTGAGGGTTCGGATAAGCTTATCCGGCTGGAACTGGATCTGGGCGATGAAAAACGCCAGATCGTCGCCGGGATTGCCGGAGCCTATGAGCCGGAAAGTTTGGTCGGCCGGGAGATTGTGGTAGTGGCGAATTTGGAACCGCGTACGCTAAAAGGTCTGGAGAGTAATGGCATGCTTCTTGCCGCGTCCGACGCGGACGGCAAGCCGGTCATTCTGACCCTAGATAAAGAAGTGCCGCCGGGAGCAATGGTAAAATGAACAAGGCAATCCAAGCGGTAATATTTGTGGTAATTGTGGTTGCGGCTATCGCCGGGGGCAATTGGTATAACGAGCGACTGGAGCGGCAAAATTTGGAGCGGGAATCGGCGGAACGGGCCAAGGTCGCAGTCGAACAACAAAAAATCATGGAACAATTAAAAACAGAAGACGTGGTGGTTGGCAATGGTGTGGAAGCCAAAGCCGGCAATAAGGTCTCGGTGCATTACGAGGGCAAGCTGGACGATGGCACGGTTTTTGACAGTTCCTATAAACGCGGCCAGCCGTTTGAGTTCAATCTGGGCGCGGGCGAGGTTATCCGCGGCTGGGACTTGGGTGTGGCTGGGATGAAAGTCGGCGGCAAGCGGCAATTGACCATCCCGCCGGAACTGGCTTACGGCGCGCGAGCCGTCGGTTCCATTCCGGAGAACTCTACATTGCATTTCACCGTGGAGTTATTGGGGGTAAAGTAGTTAATGTTCGACATCTCCGCCAAAGACGATAAAACCCGGGCCAGAACCGGAGTTTTGACCACGGAACACGGTCTGGTGCATACCCCGGCCTATGTGGTGGTCGGCACCCATGGGGCGGTGCGCTGTTTGGAAGCGGAAGACATACCCAAGACCAAAACCCAACTAATCATCGCCAACACTTATCATCTGTGGCGCTCTTTGGGTGACGAGGGTCTGCACGATTATCCGGGAATTCATGAAGTCATAGGTTGGCAAGGACCGCTTATGACCGACTCCGGCGGTTTTCAGGTTTTTAGTTTGGGCTTCTTGCGGGAAAAGGGCATGCGCCGAGGGAAGGGTTCAAGCAATGACGATGACAACGGCAATGACGCTGGCGCAAAAAATCTGGTACGCATAACCGAGGCCGGAGCGTATTTCCGGCCGGAAGATTTGCCGGAGGGCGAAGAAGTGTATTTAGACGCGGAAGCGTCCATAAAGATTCAGGAGCAATTGGGCGCGGACATAATTGTCGCTTTTGATGAGCCGACCTCGCCGCTTCATGACCATAGCTATACTGAAGCGGCAATGGAACGGACGCACAAGTGGGCGGAACGTTCTTTGGCCGCCAAAGAATCCAGCCAAAAAATTTACGGCGTAGTCCAGGGCGGTGCCTATGAGGATTTGCGCAGCGCCAGCGCCAAATTTATCGGCGCTTTGCCGTTTGACGGATTTGCGGTCGGCGGCACCTATGGCGATGCTTACGGCGGTACCAAAGAGAAAACGCGACAAATGCTCAAGTGGTCAACCCCGCATTTGCCGGAGAACAAGCCGCGCCATCTTTTCGGTGTCGGGCGGATAGAGGACATTTTGGATGGGGTGGAGGCGGGGGTTGATACTTTTGATTGCGTAATTCCCACTCGAGAAGCGCGCCATGGCGGCATTTGGACCGCGGAGGGGCGCCTGAACATAAAACGAGGCGTGTTCAGCGGAGACGATGACGCCCTGGATGCTTTATGCGCTTGTCCGGCCTGTCTGGACGGGCTTGCCCGCCGTGAACTTTATGAACTTTTCAAGACGAAAAATCCGCAGGCCGGGCGCCTGGCGACGATACATAACGTTTATTTTTTCAATGAATTTATGGATAAACTGCGGCAGGCGATTAAAGACGGCGGATTCGGTGAGTTTAAGGCAGAGTATTCAAGGCGTTTTTCGCCTGTGGATAATTCTAAATAGATTAGGGATATAATTACAGAGTATTCCCAAAGGTCGTAATAAAGTTCCCATCATAATGGTCAATAAACTGACTACAGTGGACTGGATCGCGCTGGTGCTGGTGATAATTGGCGGTTTGAATTGGGGGCTGGTGGCTTTCAATTACAACGTTGTGGACGCCATATTCGGAATGGGTTCTCCAGTAGCGACGATTGTCTACATCTTGGTAGGTTTATCCGCGCTTTATTTGGCAGTGATGTCCGGCAAGCTGGCCAGGAAATAAGTGTAGTTGAAAATGATTTTATGAGCGGCCCCGGATTTGTCCGGGGCCGCGGCGTTTAAGAAAACGAGCTCGGCTCCGATTTAGGGTCGGAGCCGTAACTACTAGTGGATGGGGGACGGGCGGAAGTTCTCGTGCAGTAGCTCTTCAAAACTCTCCTCTGGCAGCTCGTAGAAGCTAACCAGGGCACGAGTGTTTGTCAGAGCCTGAGTGCAGATTTGTGTCCGACAGTGCGGACAGTGCATGTCGGCATCTCCTCCGCCACTGAGGTACGCAACGACGGCATCATAGATGTCCGCCCCACAGCTGGGGCAGAGCACCTTAAGCTTGCTGGGCTGCGGCATGTGTACCTCCAGATGAACTGTTTGATATTTAACCAAGCTTTTGTCTATATGTCAAAACAACAGGCATATCTTCGTTATATTTGATAAAATATCCATATGTGGCTTTTCTACGCTTTTCTTTCGGCAATCACCGCGGCGCTGGTCGCCATTTTCGGCAAACTGGGCTTAAAGAATCTTGACCCGACTTTGGCCACCACCGTGCGCTCGGTGATTATGGCCGGATTTTTGATTATCACCAGTTTGCTCTTAAAAAAATTCCAGGGGTTCACCCTTGGGTCTTTGAGCAGTCGGGATTGGCTGCTTATAACCCTTGCCGGCATTTCCGGCGCTTTGTCCTGGCTCTTTTATTTCGTGGCCTTGAAGACCGGCCTGGCCACCAAAGTCGTGGTTATTGACCGTTTGAGTTTGATTTTCGTGATTATTCTCGCGGCGATGTTTTTGGGTGAGTCCCTGGGCTGGAAAACGGTTTTGGGCGCGCTTTTAATGGTTGGCGGCGCGGTTCTTATCTCTTTAGCCCCGTAGGAAATTGGAGAGAAAGTATTTTCTCTCCAAAGCGGTAATAACATGTAGGATATAGCAATAATCAGAAAAATGTTTTATAAAACGTCGCAGAAAAATACTTTATTTCCTACGGGGTTAGCTAAATGAAACCGAAAAAGCGCAAAGTAGCGGTCTTTGACATTGACGGGACGGTTTTTCGCTCCAGTTTGCTTATTGAACTCACGGAGATGCTCATCGCCGACAAGGTTTTCCCCGCGGAAGCCCGCCGGGTTTATACCCGGGCATATAGTCGCTGGCTGGAGCGGCGCGACCCGTATGGAAAATACATCAACGCTGTCATCCGCGCTTTTGAGCGATATATTCGCGGCGTGCGCGAGAAAGATTTTGTGAAGGTGGTGGACAAAGTAGCGGCTTTCCATCGCAACCGCGTGTATCGCTACACTCGCGATTTAATTAAGGAATTAAAACGCAAGGGTTATTATCTTTTGGCCATTTCCCATTCGCCGAAATACGTGGTGGAAAAATTCGCCAAACAGATGGGCTTTCATAAGGTGTATGGGCGGATTTTGGAGATGGATAACCAAGGACGCTTTACTGGCCAGACATCTTTTATAGAATTCATTTTTGACAAGTCCAAGATATTTGCGCGCGCGGCGGAAAAAGAAAATCTGACCTTACGCGGCTCGGTAGGAGTGGGGGACACGGAGTCGGATATCAAATTCTTGGAAATGGTGGAGCGGCCGATTTGTTTCAATCCCAATCAAGTTTTATATCAGGCGGCTAGGCGCCGTGGCTGGCCGGTGGTGGTGGAAAGAAAAGATGTTGTTTACGATATAAAAACAAAACGATGAGATTACACCGCTTTATCGGCAAATTTGACCTGAATCGCTTATCAGTGTCGCTCACCGACAAAGATATGGTCAATCAAATCTGCAATGTCCTGCGTCTTAAAGTTGGCGATCGGGTGGCGCTCGGCGACGGCAATCTGGGTGAAGCCATAGGGAAGATATCGGAACTCGGCAAAAAAGAAATCAAAATCCAGATTCAGCAAACCTACCGCAATGAAAACGAGCCGAACATGCAAGTTACGCTATTCGCCGCCGTCCTGAAACGGGAGAATTTTGAGCTTCTGGTCCAGAAGGCGACGGAAGTTGGCGTAAGCGGGATTGTGCCGATAATTACCGAACGCACGGTAAAACTCGGCCTGAATCAAGCTCGACTCCAGAAGATAATCCGGGAAGCGGCGGAGCAATCCGGGCGCGGTTTTGTGCCGGCGGTGTCGGAACCGGTGAAACTCGCGGAAGCGGTCAAATTAGCGGCCAAAAATGACACGAATATCGTATTTGATACCAATGGCAATAAATTGTCGGACACTGCAACTAAAATCAAAATAGCTAAAAACATCGGGATTTTTGTGGGACCGGAAGGCGGCTGGACCGAGGAGGAGTTGACCGCTTTGCGGCGGGAAGGGTTTATTATCGCGAGTTTGGGCAAGCTGACTCTGCGGGCGGAAACAGCGGGTATTATAAGTTCGTACATAATTGCCCAAATCGTACGCCCACTTGCATAATTCGGTTTTTTATAGTATTCTTTTTTTCGGTACAAAGCGGCCCGAGGAGGAGGAGGTGATAAGGAATGCCGCATAGTGGCTCGCTCGCGCGTTTCGCGCGTAATCAGGCGGCGATCGTCGCCCGGATTGAGCAGCATAGGGTGCGCTATCCGGACCGAGTTGAACGTGGTGAACGCCGCGAAGACAAGGTGCAGAAGGCACTCGAGCTTCTGAAAAGTAGGAGGGCGATCAATCTCTTCAGCCGTTCCGAGAGAGCATCAGACACCGACGCCTGGAAAGGCGTAGATTTTTCGGTTGCGATGATGCGGAACGGCAAATTGGTGACAGTGCACCTCCAAGTCACCGGTACCAGCTGGAGGGCCATTCGAGCACACCAAAAGAAACATTCTGACGTTCCGGTTTTTCCTGTCAGCGATAAGCGGAGCGTCCGCTGGGTCGCGTATAAGCTGCTCAGGAAAATCGAGCAGCTTGCTGACAAGAAGAACGGAGTGTGACGGGGTTTGCACTACGGATGGTGCAGGCCCCGTTCTATTTTATAAGAGTGATTTTCGCGCTAAAATGAGCTTAATGAGGCGCATTTTTCTGGCTATTCACGCATCATCGGCACTGCAGGCAGAAGCTATTGCCTGGCAAGCAAATTATGAACGTTTACCGGTGCGCTGGCTTAAAGGACACAATCTACATCTGACTCTTATCCCGCCGTGGTATGAAAGTGATATTGAAAAAGTAAAAAGTAAAATTGAAAAAGCAGGGAATACGGTAAGACCATTCGCCATAAGATTCGAGCGAGTAACGTACGGTCCGAATCCGCGTTCGCCGCGGCTTATCTGGGCGGAGGGCCGGACGCCAAGAGAAATGGAAGATTTAAAATCGAAAATTGAAAATTTACTGAGGCAGCAACCAGCCGCCTCGCAGGAGCGAGGCGAGCCTCGCCTCGGTGGCCCGAGGCGGGAGAACCGGCCATTTCGCTTACATCTTACCCTGGCCCGCTTCCACCCCGAAGATTTTTCCCAATTTCCGCTAAAACACTTGGATTCTCCGGTGGATTGGCGGAACGAGGTCAAGTCGTTTGTGCTTATGGAATCACATCTCGCGCCGGGCGGGGCGGAATACGAGATTCTTGAAACATATAGCTTGAAACCTGGAACATGAAACAAGATAAAAGACGACTTGTAGTTCGGGCGGCAAAAATAATATGCGCCTTAAAGAAGCTTTTCCCCAACGCCAAGATTGTCTTGAAGTACGGCAATAACTGGGAGCTTTTGGTGGCAGTGGTTTTGTCCGCCCAGTGCACGGATAAAAAGGTCAATGAGGTAACACCCGTTCTTTTTAGAAAATACCGGCGGCTGAAAGATTATATTAAGGCCTCCGCCAGTCGGCGGACGGTGAGCGAATTTGAGCAGGATATAAAACCAACCGGTTTTTATAGGGCTAAAGCCAAAAACATCTTAGGCGCCGCCAAAGTTGTCCAAGAAAAATTCCGCGGCAAGCTGCCGAAGACCATGGCGGAGATGCTTACTATCCCGGGCATCGGCCGCAAGTCCGCTAATGTAATTTTAGGCAACGCTTACGAGATAGTGGAGGGGATTGCGGTGGATACCCACGTTAAGCGTCTGGCTAAGAAGCTGGGATTAACCCGTCATACCGACCCGGTTAAGATAGAGCGTGATTTGATGGCGATTGTCCCCAGGAAAGATTGGTTCAAAACCACATATCTTTTGATCGACTTCGGGCGCAAGTATTGCCCGGCCCGGCCGCATGACCATAAAAAGCATCCGCTCTCGGAATTATATATTGGACAATAAACAATAAGGCGGCAGAACCTCATATAATTCAGCCGAAAGCCGCCTGATTTCATTTTGCAAAATTGGCTGTCTGTTCTATATTGAGAGCGTGGCTCAAATATGGGAGAGAATTTTTAAGGCTGAGAAGGAAACCATAGAAGCGGGGGCGTTCACTATTCCTAACCCCAAGCATCCGGACCGCAAGGACCGCAACCAGGATGCTTCTTTTGAAGATGTAGCTCATCGCTTTTTCGGAGTTTTTGATGGAGTGGGGGGGGATCGGCCGGCGGGTGATGTAGCTGCGGGAACAGCCAGGGATTTTATAGCCGGACGCGCGGATTTTTTGGAAGAAGACAATATGACTCCGGAAGAGGTTGGCGCGGAGATCGTCCAAGTATTCAAAGATGCCAACAAGCATATTCTCGGCGAAACTGATCGGAATCCGGCATTAAAGAGAATGGCTACGACCGCGGCGCTTTTAAAAATCGTAGATACGCAGGATGGCAAGAAAGGAGTCATTGGCCACGTGGGCGATAGCCGGGCATATCATTGGACTGCCGGAGGCGAGTTAAAGCAAATTACTCTGGATGACGGACCGTTGCGTGAGCACTTTCACGGCGAGGAGGAAGCGCGCCGAGCCCAAGTGCGTCTGGCCGGCGACCCGCGTACTTTCAATCGCAGCGATTTGGCCCTGTTCGGAAATCGCAATCGCATTACTCAAGTGCTAGGCAGTTTAGCGATAGAACCACATATAGAAATAGTGGATTTAGCGCCGGGCGATTACGTGCTTCTTCTAACCGATGCTATTTTCGATAATCTGACCGACGTGGAGATTGAATATATATGCCGCAATTCGGAAACACCGGAACAAATGGCGCGCAATTTGGCAGAAGCAGTCGAGTTGCGCATGCAAGAAAAACTGCAAGGTAAGGCCTCCGCAGGCATGCGCGCCAAATTGGACGATATAACTGCGCTAGCGGTTAAAGTGGGAGAATGAATAACCGCACCGCAAGTCATTCGACTCCCTCGGGACTGAGTCCTCGGGACGAATGTCTGAGAGTCTCCGACTCGATAAGCGGTGTGGTATCGCCGCAACGGTTGCGGCTAAGCGGTTATTCACCCCGTTAGATAGAGCGCAAAGCGCTCATCTAATGGGGTTATTGTTTCCTAGCCGCAATTCATCCGCGCAGCAAGCTGCACGGTATTCTTGCGGACGAAACAATAAAATTAAGCCGCTTCTTTTTTGTCGCGCCTCGGGCTTAGATTGTATCTCGGCGCTTGGAGCGCTCGCTGTTCTTTTTCGTGTTTTAGCCGTTCGTTGGCCAGTTTGATTCTTGCACGGAATTTTTCTAGAGCTTCATGCGGATCTTTGCCCTGCGCAATGGCTTCATCCTGGATTTTCTTCTCTTCTGACTTCCGTGCCGAAAAGTGCCCAGCTGTTTCAAATCCCATGTTTTTGTTTTATTGGTTTATATTGGACAGCCCTATTTTAACATATATTGGCCTATTCTTCGGTGGATAAGTTCGTCTGGGGCAGAGAGCAGCCCTGTAATCATTCCCGATAAGACAACTTCGGATACCGAGGCGTGTTCTGGTGGGGACGCGCCTCGGTCTTTTTGGTTCATTGTTTTCGCCGGTGCCGGTGATTATAATTAAAGCAAAGGTCATAAATTATTCTAAGTTTGAAACAATATGAAAGGATATGTCGGCAACATAGAAGAAGCGTCGGAGAAGAACAGTAATTTTCGCCAAGTTATATATACCGCCAAAAATAGCCAGTTGGTGGTGATGAGCTTAAAGCCGGGCGAGGATATCGGCGAAGAGATTCACAACTTGGACCAATTTCTGCGGGTGGAGAAAGGCGAGGGTAAAGCAGTTCTAGATGACGTGGAGCATGCCATTGCCAGCGGTTTTGGCATAGTTGTGCCAGCCGGTGCCAAACATAACATCATAAATACTTCGGCGGACAAGGAAATGAAGCTCTATACTATTTATTCTCCGCCGGAGCATCGCGATGGTGTCATCCACGTGGATAAGGGGGCAGCGATGGCCGATAACGAGCATTTTGACGGCAAAACCAGCGAATAAGAAAACGGGCCCCTTGAGGCGGGGCCAGACCTGACTGAAGTAGTTTTTTCACCCACTACGACGCCATGGCGTCGTAGTGGGTGAAGTCGTGAGGCGATAGTTCGGCAGTCAGTGCGAAGCTTTGGAGATGCGGTCGATGACGGAAGATGCCGTCCGAACATCCGCTCCGTTCGTCGCCATGCTCTCGAGCATGTTCTTTAGCCGGCCGACATCGCCCATGATATGGGCGTGAAACTCACCGATGACGACTTCGCCGACTTGTAGGCGGAAACAGTCGTCATTTGCCGGGTACGTCAGTTCTAGACAACCCTCCACCTCGCCGTAGCGGATCGTTCCCGTACTTTGCCATACTGTCTCCATTGTCACCCCCTTAGAGCCAATTGGTTTATATGTTTTCGCCTTTCTTTTGTCAATTTAGGTGAGGCGGCCGATGCGGGTAGAGTGGGGTATAATTAAGATATCAATCTCGTTATATGCGCTACGGGCATTTTCTGAAAACGGCGCTTAAGGATAGTAGGGTGGGAACGTTTTTTGCCAGCTCCCGTTATGTGGCGCGGGAATTGGCTTCACATTTGCGTAAAGGCGACAAATACGTGGTGGAATACGGCGCCGGCGATGGGATTATAACCAAAGAAATATTGCGTTCTCTGCCGCCGGATGGGCGATTGGTTGCCATTGAAACCAACCCGGACTTTATATCGGAATTGAAACGCATTAAAGATAGGCGCCTCGCGGTCGTTAGCGGCGATGTGGCGGATGTTCTGGAGCACATTGAACTTTTTAATCTGCCGCGCGTGGATGTGGTCATATCCGGCATACCCCTGTCTTTTTTAAAACCCAGGCAGAGAGAGCTGGTGATAGAGAAAACCGCCGCCGCACTCGCGCCCTACGGTATGCTTTTGGTCTATCAGCACCGTCTTTTGATTCTGCCGCTTCTTAAAAAACATTTCCGCCGGGTGGAGTTGGACTTTGAGCCACGCAATTTCCTGCCCTATTTTATATTTAAGGCCGTCAAATAGGTTCGACGCATGATAAAACCTTTACGGGGTAAATATGTGGTATTATCCGAAAACACCGGACGGCGTTTCGGTATCTATACCACCAAAGCGGAGGCGAAAAAACGTCTGCGCCAGGTAGAATTTTTTAAGCACCTCAAAGCCAAGAAAAAAAAGTAAGCGCTAGCGATACGAACGTGGCGTGATACCAATATACTAATGCGTGCGAATGATACAAATAATACTAATTAGTATCCATTAGCATTATTAGTAAAATTCGTATATTGGTATCATAGAAACGATGGTCCACAGAAACATAACTATTCACGGACGGGTGCAAGGCGTTTTTTTCCGGCATCATATGCGGCTTTTGGCGGAGGAATTGGGCATCAAGGGTTTCATTCATAATCAGCCGGAGGGGTCGATTTATATTGAGGCGGAAGGACGAGCGGATATTGTTGACGACTTTATAGAACAGTGCCGGCGCGGTTCGCCGAAATCCGAAGTGGAGAAAGTGGAGGTAAGCGAGGGACCGCTGGAAGGTTTTGAATATTTTGAAGTGCGTTGAGCACGCCAGTTATATGTTTTTCTGCCCTTGACGAAGGGTAGCTTTTTTGTCATTATATAGACCGCATTTACGATACCTTGAAAGCCAAGGAAGGAGGTGAATTCGCATATGGCAAGAAAAGGTAAGATCTTGGTCGTTGGGGGTCAGCCCAAGAACTGGAGAGACCTGCTCCAAGAGCCGAGGATGATCTTCTGGAGCAACGACGAAGCCGACCGGAAAACCTCAATTCCGGCTGGAGTCGTTCAGGTCATCGCCTCACGCTTTGTTTCCCACACACCGTGGGACAAGGTGAAGGAGATAGCCAGAAAGCAGGGGGTGTGTTTCTCTGTGCAGCTCATGGGCCCTGGAGAGATCAAGCAGCTTCTCCAGGCCTTTAAGACGCCTAAGGTGGTCAAGCCGCCAAGGGTCGCTACACTACCAGCGGAGCTGCTGCGCCGGATGAGGGAGGAGGAAAGAGTCATGCCCGCAGTTATCAAGCCGTCGCTTCCGGCAGAACAGCCGGGGGCACCGAAGCCGCAGAAAGGCGAAGTGTCGAAGCTCATCCGTGCGGAAGCAAACTTCGATGCTTCTTCGCATGTGGAGGAGGTCAAGCGGTTGCAGGCACTCGCGCAGTCGCGCGGCCTGTCTTCCATAGGCATTGAGAACGCCTACTACCGTATTCGTGCCGAGAAGTACGGCCGTCTGAAGCCCCAGAAGGAGGGAGCGAGGACGGAGAAGGTCAAGATCCGGGCGAAAAAATCCAGTAGTGCCCAGTACCTTCGCGAGCACGCGGAGACACTCGCCCTCCACGTTTTGGAGGTTGTGACCGAGGTTGAGAAGTTGTCGGCCGGGGTTGCGGCGCTCCGGACGCGGAACCGTGAGCTGGAGACGGAGCTCAAGCGGCTCCGCGGTATCGAGCGGATTATTCAGGCGGTCGAGAAGTCCAGGAAGTAACTTCTCGGTTGCTACGAGCAGTGCAGGTCCGGAACGCGCGGCGTTCCGGACCTGATTCGTTTTCATAAGTCAAAATTCGTGCTAATATTATTAATAATATACCTAAGGGTGCGGAAACGGATTCCGGTAGAGTTTAATTATCCTTTATGGATTTAACCCAGAAAAAACTTGTGCCATGCGAAAGGAGCACCCCGCCGATGGGCGGAGAAGAAGTTAAAAAATATCTTTCCTGGTTGCCCGACGGTTGGCAGGCGATTAAGGATGACGGACCGGAATGGTCCCGCCAAGACAGAACCGATGAGGCAAGGAAAATACACAAGGAGTTCATTTTTAAGAGTTTCCGAGAGGGAATCCAGTTTGTAAAAGAAGTTGCCGACCTGGCGGAGAAGGAGAATCATCATCCGGACATTTTCATTTTTTACAACCGGGTTATAATTGAACTTTGGACGCACGCCATCGGCGGCCTGTCGGAAAATGACTTTATTCTAGCCGCCAAAATCGAAGTTTTGTCTGATAAATATTAGTATTATTCGTATCATTCGCACGCATTCGTAGGTTAGTATTACGCTTTTATGAAACACGAACTGCCTCAATTGCCATACGCCTATAACGCCTTGGAGCCGTATATTGACGCCAAGACGATGGAAATTCATCACACTAAGCACCACCAGGCCTATGTTGATAATTTGAATAAAGTGCTTGCCGGCCGTGCCGGCCTGGAAACCAAGCCACTCGAAGAATTGATTCGCGATTTGAAATTTGTACCGGAAGACATCCGTATTGCGGTAAGAAATCACGGCGGCGGGCATTTGAACCACTCTATGTTCTGGATGATGATGGCTCCGAACACTGGTGGCGCGCCGGTCGGGAAAATCAGCGAAGCAATAAACTCCGTTTTCGGCGACTTCGGCAAATTCAAAGAGGAGTTCGCCAAGGCGGCTATGGGCCGTTTCGGCAGCGGCTGGGCCTGGCTCGTTGCGGGCAAAGACGGCAAGTTATCTATTATGTCCACCGCCAACCAGGATAGTCCGTTAAGCGATGGTCTGAAGCCGCTTTTAGCGTTGGATGTTTGGGAACACGCTTACTATTTGAAATATCAAAACCGCCGCGCGGAGTATGTTGATGCCTGGTGGAACATCGTTGACTGGAGTGAAGTGGAGAAGCTGTATCAATCGGCAAAGTAGCCCTTCGACCCTTTAACGAGTTCAGGGTCGCCCTGAGAAAATCAAACGGGCGATTTTCGCTCAAGGTCTTCGACTGGCCGGAAGGCTCCGAGTCCGTCGAGGAGTGAAATAGGCCTTTAGGCATGCGTGGATTGCCGGGGCCTTTTCAATTTGATCCCGTTAGAGGCCGCGCCCGCGCTTGTCCCGTTAGAGGTCCGCATA
>JBBUAX010000118.1:0-4115 GCA_038058515.1 Patescibacteria group bacterium | reverse complement strand
ATCGCGCTCGGCGCAATGGGGTTCAACAAAAAAACTCTTAAAAGTTTCTTGCCTTTCGGGCCATTTATCGCGGTTGGCGCGACTCTGGTATTTTTCTTCGGCCACGATATTCTCCGGCTATATTTTTCGCTCTTTCCGGCATAAGTCATGAAACATAAAACCTGAAACTTGGAACTTGGAATATGTTATACTATAAATTATGTTTCAAGTTTCAAGCCTCAAGTTTCAAGAAAAAAATGGGTTTACCGTTATTGAGCTTTTAGTAGTCATCGGGGTGGTTATTCTTCTTTTGGGCTGTCTCATTCTTTACGGCAGCGTAAGCCGCAACCAAGTCGCGCTATATATTGAAGAAGCAAAAATCGCGCAAATTATTTTACGCTCCAAAGCGCTTTCTATTTCCACCTTTGGCAATCCAAATGTGCCGTGCGGATACGGGGTACAGATAAACCCAGCAGCAAAGACATACTCCCTTTTCAGCTATGACGTCCCCGACTGCGGCGCTATTTCTAATATTGATATTAACGACCCGAATAAATATAAAACGGTTCAATCCTCTAATCTTCCTAAGGGAGTCGCGTTTCAAAGCTGTCCGGCTGGCGGGACAGAACGGTTGGATTACGTCCTTTTTATGCCTCCTGATCCAAAAACATTGGTGTGGGTTGACGGCTATCCCACGCCTTCCGCGGCCGGCTCGGGGAAAATTTACTTGGCGACAGCGGATTGTTCTGCGAATATTGTAGTTACAGTTTCTACCGCCGGACAGGTTAGTTTTTAATTCCTGAAACTCGAAACCTGAAACATGAAACTCGAAACATATCATCAGAGATTAAAAACTAAGATGGATGAATATGTGCATTTCGTTTATGTAGTGACTAGAAAATTCCCAGCCGAAGAATTGTATGGCGTTACGTCGCAATTACGACGAGCAGCCCTTTCAGTGATGCTAAACTATATAGAGGGTTACGCGCGAGGCAGAGATAAAGTGCATAAGAATTTTCTTGAAATTTCTTACGGTTCACTAAAAGAGTCAAAATACCTTCTACATTTCTCTTTAATAGAGAAATATTTATCGAAATCGGATTATAAAAAAGCAATTGAATTAGCGGAAAGCATCGGCGCGATGCTCTGGGGTATTTTAAAGAATATATGACGTTTCAAGTTTCAAGTTTCAAGTTTCAAGATAAGAAGGGCCAGATGTTGATTGAAGCCGTGGTAGCTTTAAGCGTTTTAACCATCGGCTTTTTGGGGATGTTCGCGCTTCTTTCCGAATCGCTGGGCTTAAATCGGGTGATTTCCGATAATTATATCGCAACCTATTTGGCCGGCGAGGGGATTGAAGTGGTAAAAAACATAATTGACCGCAATACTATTTTGAGGGCTAGCGGCGTAGCAATCCCGTGGAATAATGGCCTCAGGGGAGACGGTTGTTATGAAGTGAGTTACGATACTCAGAGTTTGCCGTTGCCGCTTGTGTCCGGCGATTGCAATATCTCGGCGGCGATGGCAAGCGCTCACAACCTCCTTTTCCAGCCGGGCCAGAATCTTTACAGCTACAGCGGCTCCCAACCCACCAATTTCAAAAGATTGATTCGCATTCAGTTTGTGGGGGCTGATGCGGTGAAGGTGAATTCAGTGGTCAGCTGGACAACTCGCGGCGGCGGAGTTTTCAATATTGACGTGGAAGACCATTTCTTCAATTGGGCCCCGATCCCGTAATCCCTGCTTCATAAAGTGTACAGATGTTGATAATATTTAATAGACATGCTCGTTTTTTAATATGCTATAATAAATAAAATGGATAACCCACAGGAAACTCAAACTTTGCCAAAAAACAGACAAATTTCTCCCAAAATTGTCCTCTTTGTATTAATTATTGTCGCTGTTGCGGTTGTTGGTTATTACTGGGTTGAAAGACAAAAAAACCAAATCCCGTCCATAACTCCGCCAGTATCCCAAAAGCCCTTGTCAAGGATAATCAACGTTGAGGGTGGAGGGCTTCCTCTGAATTTGTCTAAAGATATTGTTTTGGAAAAAGACGTTCAAGTCTTGCAAGGTTATTACACCAGACCCTTTCCTTACAACAAGGAACTGACAATGTATCAGGTTCAATCCTCTTTCCGTTTTGTGAGCAAGAATGGGCCGGATGAGAATTTCGTTTCGTATAGCAAATATTTAAAAGCCAATGGCTGGCAGATTACCGGTTCCATAGATAAAAAAGAGACAAAACGGCTGACGGCGATTAAGGGGCCAGATCAGCTAAATGTCACAATTGATATAAGTCCTTTAAGCAAAGAAACCGTTGTGGGCTTGTTTAACATTCACATTGGCCTTTATTCCGCGTTGAACAAGGTGCAGACTGAATAAGAAACCTAAAAAAGTAGGCGGGTCGTCTTTTCGGGACGCCCGCCTTTGGGTTGGGGGATCGGAGATCAGCACCCGAACCCACTCGGAAATCGCATTATCACGGGTAACGCGGATCCAAGCATCGCCTCCCGGTGCCATCTCCGCGGGCACCAAGAGGTTTATTTGAGTTGGGGAGACATAACAGATCTGGGCGGGCGTGTTGCCCCAGATTGCCGTCACCCCATTCAAGATCGTGGGACAGGCGGATAAGTCTTCGGCCGTGGCCTCGCTGGAGGCAAGGTTGAGTCCAAAGATAGTCGCCGCCGCGCCGGGCCAGAGTCGTGGGGTAAAGTCTACAGCGTTGACCACCCATTCCGCACGAAAGGCGGGTGGGTTAACGGAGACCCGCACCTGAGCTGAGGCAGAGCCACCAGCCCCGGTGACGGTTGCGGTGAAAGTGGTGGTTTGATTAACCATCACCATTGCGCAGCCGCCGGTATTGGGGAATTGCACCCCAATGCCGGGGTCGAAGGAAAGCGTGTCCACTAACCCCGCGGTTTTAACGCAGAGTTCAGTAGACTGGCCGATGTTCACGGCTGAGGGGTTTGCGGTGAACGACGTGATTACCGGAGCAGTAATGCCAGCTACCGTCAAATTGACGATGTTGCTGGACACCACTCCGGATAGAAAGGTCTGCCGGACGAAAATCGAGACATTCCGGCCAGCCAGACTTTGCGGCACCGCGAACTTCATCGTAGTTGCCGTGGAGTCCGGACTGGGGGTGTAGTCAACGCCATTGACTACGATTCGGATCTGCCCGGCTCCGGGCAGAACCAGGTTCTCGCCCAAAAGAGTGATGATTTCTCCGGGGTTGGCCGTCACTGGCGCGCTGAGGATGCAGGGCATTCTTAGACGCCAGAGGTCAGGTGCGTCGTCCTCTCCGAAGACCAATACATCAGCCGCGCAGCCGTAAGCGGCTATGGGGCCGATTTTTTCTACTTTTCTGCCAGCCAGGATATCTCCTACTCGCAGGAGCGGGCGGACGCTCTGGCCGTCAAAGACAGAGAGGAAAGCGAATGGGTCGTAATTTGGGGCTTTGGCGCGATGTCCCAAGACCACAAAAAATTTCCCAATCGCAACTACATTTGCGTCCCAAGGTCTGCCGAATTCACCGACCGCTTGGTCGGTGGAGTAGATCTGCCGGATTTCGCCTTGAACCGAAAATAAGCCGATCCGATTCTTGGCGTTATTGTTCCATCAATCTTGGTTCCAAGTCGTGGTCTGGTACGATACAAAAAACGATGTTTTGTCTTCGTCAGCCATTCCTTTCCATGCGGTTACACAGGAGGCGATGGTTTCGCCGAGCAGTGGACGGTTGGCCTCAAAGAGCCGCCGATTTGCGCCGCTTGTGAGATCGTATTCCACAATCCGGTCTGTGTTGGAGAAAAGCCCGCCGTCGGTTTCGCGGTAGTACAACTTACCACGAGCTGGCCAGATTGGATCCATAGACCAGATACTTGGAAAGCCGGTTGTGGCGGCTTGCACTTGTTTAAATTTGGAATCGCCAAGATATTGGAAGATCCCAGCGTAACGGGCTCTACTGCCCGTTTCAATGCTCAGGCGCGTGTAGCCGTCCGGGGTAATGAAGGTCCAATACTGGATAGTTACCGGTACGGTAATTGGACCACCAAGAAATCCCGTTGGTGTAAATGTTGCGATGATTGATTTTTTGGTAGCCAGTTGTCCAAGTCTCGATCGCGGTATGCGTAGCG
>JBBUAX010000117.1:0-4273 GCA_038058515.1 Patescibacteria group bacterium | reverse complement strand
GCCGGGCAGGAGAAGAAATTCGGCGGGCACGGCTTGATTTTAAACACCGGCGAGCTTAAGGCCGGAAACGAAGAAGAAATGAGTAAGGTTTTGCGCCTGCATACCGCCACCCACCTGCTGCAGCGCGCCCTGCGCGAAGTGTTGGGGCAGGAAGTCAAGCAAATGGGTTCGGACATCACTCCGGAGCGCACCCGTTTCGACTTCGCTTTTTCGCGCAAAATGACGCCGGAAGAAGTTAGAAAAGTAGAGAAGTTGGTAAATGAAAAAATAAAAGAAGATTTACCGGTGAATTTCGTGGAATTGCCCAGGCCGGAAGCGGAGAAAACCGGCGCACTTTATTTCTTTAAAGAAAAATATCCGGATAAGGTAAAAGTGTATTTTGTCGGCAAGAATTTGGAATCTGCTTGGAGCAAAGAATTCTGCGGCGGGCCGCACGTAAAACACACCGGAAAAATCGGCGAATTTAAAATCATCAAAGAAGAGGCGGTCGGTGCGGGTGCACGCCGCATCCGCGGAGTAGTAGAGTAAACAGACGGCAGGATTAATAAGTGGCAAGACAGAAAAGTTCTCGCGCTTTGCTATAGCAAAGCGGCGCATGGTGCTAGATAGATGCTATGAATAGGCACCACTTTAATAGATGCTAGGCACCATGATAAGCTTGATGAGATGAATAGTATCCGATGCTTTGCTATAGCAAAGCATCGTGTTATCATGATTTTATGAATAAACAACATACAAGTATCGACCTGCCGCCGATTAGTAGTTATCCTTCCCGGAAAGAGTGGGAAGCCGCTTGTTGGCGGAGAATATCTAGATCCCAAGATTTGTTAGAGCTTATTATTACTCCTCACGAACGGCACGATTTAGTGATGCGCACGGCTGCCCTCCAGCGTATCCTATCCGGCAAGAGCTATAGGCAGATTGGAGAGGAATTGTGGCTTTCATCGCAGACCATAAGTGTTATCAAGAAAGCACTGAACGAGAATAATTACCGAAGCTATCACGAGCGGGGCAAGAAAGAGCGAAAGAAAAGACAATACAGTTCCATATCCAGATTATCGGCAAGGCCTCGCGGCAGGCGGGTGCGTACGAAGTACGGGACGATTTACCTGCCGTATATGTCCTGATACTTTATTTATCCCGACAGAGCGCTTTGCTATAGCAAAGCGCTCCCTGTTAAGTCCTAACGACTAGATTCTAAATACTATTTAAGTATTTCTGCGAGCGCTATCTCCAGCGGTACTGCCGCAAACGGCGAGTAGCGCATTTCGGTGTAAGCGCGAATCAGGGCTTTGATGATAAGCACGCCTTGTTCCGGCTGGAGAAGCTGGCTTAATTCTTTGACCCGAACCAGTTCGTCGCGGGTGAGTTCGGATTGCAGGGCCTCTTCCACGCCCGGGCTCAAACGGATAGTCAGGATTTTCCGTAGGTAATGGATTAAATCCTTGGTGAGTTGCACCACATTGTGGCCTTCTTCGTTTATGGTGGTGAGATATTTGAGGCATGCGGACAGGTCGTTTTTTAAGATAAGTTCGGCCAAGCCGTCAACTTTTCTAAGCCCGACCCGGCCGGTCAACCGCTCCGCGGTCGGCAGGTCGATATTGCCCTTGATGGACGCGAGCTGGTCCAGCAGGGATTCCGCGTCGCGCAAACTGCCCTCCGCCGCCGCGGCCGCGAGCTCCAGCGCCGCGGGTTCAATGTTTATTTTTTCATCCTGGGCGATCCTGGTTATTTTTTGGAGAATGACCGCCTTGGATAACTTTTTGAAAAGAAAGCGCTGGGTGCGGGAGGTGATGGTTGCCGGCAATTTTTCATATTCGGTAGTGGCCAGGACAAAGACCACATGGGCCGGCGGCTCTTCCAGGGTTTTGAGGAGTGCGTTAAATGCCGGGCCGGTCAGCGTGTGCGCCTCGTCTACTATATATACTTTGAACTCACTGCCGGCTGGAGCATTGCGCAGGTTTTCCTTGAGGTTTCTTATCTCGTCGATACCGCGATTGGAGGCGGCGTCGATTTCAATTACATCCAGGGAATTATTATTATCAATCTCCTGGCAAACCCGGCAGCTGTTGCAGGGCTCGCCGGACTCCCGGAATTTGGCATCGGCCTTGCGCTTCTCGCAGTTAAGGAGTTTGGCGATGAGCCGGGCGGTGGTGGTTTTGCCGGTGCCGCGCGGGCCGTAGAAAAGGTAAGCGTGGGCGAAACGATTGCGCTTGGCCGCGCCTTGGAGTATCTCGCTTACCGCCTCTTGACCCAAGAGGTCGGTGAGCTTACGCGGGCGGTATTTGCGGTATAAAGCTAGGGACATGAATTTTATATTGTATTTCCTACGGGATTACGATTGAAATTATCGCGGATTACTCTATAATAATCAACATCGTGAAATATGTCGCATTTTAACCGCCGTAAAAGCCGGCGCTCCAGGCGAGGCGGAATCGGTTTAGGCGTAGCGATTGCGGCTGTGGCAGCAGTCGTTATTTTTTTGTGGCTAATTCCAGGTTCAATGGTTATTGTCCCGGATGCGGTTCCGAGTCCGAGTTCGCCCGAGTCAAGCTTGCCGGTTGTGCCGGAGGCGCAGGAACCGGTGGCGCCAACACCCCACCCGGCAATAAATGGTTTTCCCAAACAGACACCCCTGCCGAATCCGCCGGAAGTGGTTAAGGCCATATATATTACCAGCTGGGTCGCCGGCGGTTCGCAGCTGATGCCGTCACTTATAAAATTCGTGGACGAGGACCCGGAGCTAAATGGCGTGGTTGTAGATATAAAAGATTATTCCGGTTACGTGGCTTATAAGACCGGAGTGCCGGAGATTGCGGCAAGCGGCGCGGAAAAACAGTTGCGCATCGCCGATATAAACAAACTTATATATGACCTGCACGCCAAAGACATTTATGTTGTCGGGCGCGTCAGCGTTTTCCAGGACCCGGTTTTAGCCAAGGCCCGGCCGGAATGGGCATTACATTCTTCAAGTACGGGCCTGCCTGCCGGTCAGGCAGGTAAGCTGTGGTTGGATAATAAAGGCTTGGCCTGGATGGATGTCGCGGCCCAACCAGTTTGGGATTACCACGTCGCTTTGGCTAAGGATGCCTTGAGCCGCGGCTTTGATGAAATTAATTTCGATTACATCCGCTTCCCGTCCGACGGTAACTTAGATGTTATTCAATATCCTTTCTGGGATGGAAAAACTTCACGCTCCAAGGTAATCAGAGGTTTTTTTGAATATCTGCGCACCAATCTGCCCGGCGCCAAGATATCTGTGGACCTCTTCGGTCTGGCTACCGCCGCCGACGGCGATTTAGGCATCGGCCAGCTTATAGAAGACGCTTATGCTAGTTTTGACTTTGTCTCGCCGATGGTCTACCCCTCGCACTATGCGGCCGGTTTCATCGGCTATAAGAACCCGGCTGCCTATCCCTATGAGGTGATCAAATATTCAATGGAAAAGGCGGTGGCCAAGCGGGACGCCTGGATTTTGAAGCAGCCGACCAGCACACCGCTTGCGGCCGGCCTGCCTGCACAGGCAGGCAAGCTCCGGCCATGGCTGCAGGCCTTCGATTTGGGCGCAACCTATAATCGCTCTATGATAGATTTAGAGATTAAGGCGGTGGAGGACGTGCTTAAGAACGCCTCTAGCTCCGGGCAATACACCGGCTGGTTGCTATGGGACCCCAGTAATCGCTATCAGGGCTACAAACGATGAACCCCGTAAGAAACCGCCGAGAAAGTATTTTCGAGGCGCAACCAAGCTTAACTATATGACTAAATTATCTAAAACCCCAAGGTCGATGTTCGTATCAACGGAAAATACTCCCGCCTGCCAAAGCCGACCCAAAATTTTTGAGGTGAGTATGCACTATCTTATCCCTATGCATACCAACGTAACATCAGATTATTCAGGTATGGGTCGAAAAATTTTGGTTTGTTCGGCGGGCAGGTAATTTCTTACGGGGTGAATAAAATCCGAGAAATTTGGAATATCCGCTTACCACTCCCGGTGGTGGTTTTGATGCTGGTGGTTATCGGCGGTGGAGCGCTGTGGCTAATATGGAATCTCAATCCGGTGCTGGAGTATCAGCTTTATCTGCCGGCCGGCGGCGGTACGGCTAAGCTGGAATTCGGCAGCTGGCCGGCGCTGCAAAGCCCGGAATTTTTCGACCAGGTTAAGAAAAAACTGGTAGATGAAGAATCTGATTTTGTGGAAGCCAATTTGGCGGAAATGAAGCTGACCATTTATGAAAAAGGCAGCGCGGTTAATTAGTTCCCGATTGTA
>JBBUAX010000116.1:0-4914 GCA_038058515.1 Patescibacteria group bacterium | reverse complement strand
CCGTCGGCCAGACCCACCTTGAGTGCGTAAACGGCGCCTGCACCCAGGTCTCCGGCGCCGGCAACAACCTATGCTATCCGGTCGACTCCAGCTGTGCTTCGGAACCCGAGCCCCGCCAAATCTTATCCGTCAGCCGCTCCAGCGGCGGCAGCGTTTCTTCCAGCCCCGGGGGCATCAACTGCGGCTCGGTATGTTCCAAGGATTTTTCCAGATATATAACCGTCACTTTGAGCGCCAATCCCGCCTCCGGCTACAATTTTGACCGTTGGGAAGGGGATTGTACCGGCTCCAGCGGCTGTTCGGTGTTTACGGATAGAGACCGCAGCGTCACCGCTTACTTTACCGGCGGTGGTGGTGGCGGCCCGCCGCCTGGCGGCCAAACCCAATGCAACCCCCCTCGCTGGAGCGGCTGGCAGGTGGACGCCTGCTGGGATGAAAACGGCTCCGGGAATTGTGGCCGGGAAGGAGATGTAGCCCGGTGGTGGTGCCAGAATGTCTGTAGTGCCTCTACCGCGACCAATTATTCCACCGCCTGGAGTAGCACCAATGGAACCAAATATGTGCCCAGCGGTCGGGAATGCCCGGGCTGCTCCAAGGTTCTAACCAGTGTAAGTTGCTCGTCCGGCTCGCCGCAAACCCATAAAGAGTGCCAGAACAACGCCTGTGTCCAAGTCGCGGGCGGCGGTTCTAACCAATGCCAGACCAACAATGATTGTCAAAGCAGCGGCACGGAAAAGGTCTACGGTTATGTTTTCATTGATACCGACCGGGACGGCGTCTTGGACAGCGGCGAGGCCGGTTTCTCCGGCAGTACCGTCTACGTTCGCAACATTCCGGACAATAACGTCCTATATTCCGACGGCACCGACAGCAACGGCTACTATGAGATGTGGGCGACGGCGACTAACGACGAAGTGAGGATACAGCACCCCATTCCCTCCGGCTACGACGGCACCACCGATTGGTCGTTTATCCGCGCTCTGGATCAGTACCGGCGGGTGGACTTCGGCATCGTGGCCTCGCCTCTGCCGGCACCCGTTTGCACTTTCAGCGCTTCCCCCGACCGCCTGATTGTCTCCCCGACCTTCTATTCCACCTTGAGGTGGAGTTGTCAGAATGCTTTGAGTTGCACGATTAACCCCGGAAACATCAACGCCGCTCCGCCAAGCGGCACCCAGAGAGTGTCGCCGGCCACAAGCATCACCTACACCCTGTCCTGCTCCGGTCCGGGCGGTTCCGGCAGCTGGAGCGCTCCCATCCGGGTCTTCACCTTCAGCGGCGGGAGCATGAGGGAGATTGTGCCGCAATAAAAATTGGATTTTTTAGGTGTTGGTTCTTAGTTTTTAGAGTATAATTTCAGAGTGCCATCTCTCCTAAAAGCTAAAAGCTATAAGCTAAAAGCTAGCCGTGGCTTTACTCTGATTGAACTTCTAGTCGCCATCGGGGTCTTCTCGGTGGTGGTGTCTATCGCCGTCGGCGGTTTTGTTAGCGCCTTGCGCAGCCAACGTCAGGCAGCGGCGCTACTTGCCGCAAATAGCAATGTCAGCTTGACCATTGAACAGATGGCGCGGGAGATTCGCACCGGCTTTGACTTTTGCCGCAGCCAGGCCTGTGCCGCCGGCCAGCTTATATTCAAGAATGCGCGACAGGAGACGGTACTGTATTGCCTGGCCGGGGATAATTCTATCCGCCGGGGAGTCGGCAGTGTAAATTGCGACACGGCGAAAAAAATAACTGCCGACAATGTTCTTATTCAACACCTTAGTTTTGAGGTGATCGGCCGCTATCCGCCGAACAATCCGGTTTCGCCGGATTCGTATCAGCCCAGGGTGGTTATTTCTATGGGGGTAAGCGCCAAAGAGGTTGGCGTGAGCGGGAGCGTGACCTATATTCAAACCACGGTAAGTTCCCGTCTGCCGCTGGACGACGGCTCGTCCTAATTAGTAGGTAGAATGTAGTAAGTAGTATGTAGCGACAGATAAAAAAATAAGTTTCGCTCCAATGCAAAAATCTATACCACCTATCACCTATCACCTACCACCTACTCGCAATGGGCAGGCCATGATTCTAACCACCATCGCTTTAGGCGGAGCGATCTTGGGGGCGACAACTATTGCCGGGTTGCTTATGACCTATCAAATACGCCAAGCCACGGACTTCCGCAGTTCAGCCAAGGCCATTTTTGCGGCGGACACTGCTGTAGAATGGGGCCTGTATCAATTTTTTAACTCGACCACCAATCTGCCGGGGCCGACATTCAGCGACAGCCGGACCAGTTTCAGCTTGAAATGTTATGCATCCAGCTCGCCTGACCCTATTTCTTGCAAAGACCCCTCCATAGATACCATACGCACGGTAGGTATTTTCGGCAGCGTGAACCGCGCTTTGGAGTTGGGGCTATAGCACCGGGTATGCCTAGGTCAAGTTTAACCAAAGCGGAAGCTAAGGAGCGCATCGCCCGACTCCGGAAAACGATCAATCATCACCGCTACCTGTACCACGTTTTGGACCGCTCGGATATCTCCGATGCGGCTTTGGATTCCCTGAAAAAGGAACTTTTTGACCTGGAGCAGAATTTTCCGGACTTGATTACTCCGGATTCGCCGACCCAGCGGGTGGGCGGCAAACCCTTGAAGGCGTTCCATAAGGTGCGGCACGAAAGCCCCATGCTTTCCTTTAACGATGCTTTCTCCCGCGAAGACATGGAAGCGTGGCTCGTCCGCCTCCAAAACTATTTGGGCGGACAGCTGAAAAGCGCAGATAACAACGCGGATCAACGCAGAAAACTCAGCGTACATCAGCGTTTAGATCAGCGTGTATCAGCTTCTACATTCTACGGCGAACTCAAGATTGATGGTTTGGCCATAGAGCTGGTCTATGAAAACGGCGTTTTGGTTCAGGGCTCCACCCGCGGCGACGGGCAACTAGGCGAAGACGTAACCCAGAACTTGCGCACGGTGGAGGCCATCCCTCTGCGCCTCTTGGAACCCGAGGAGGTTAAGAAGAGCCTAAAGAACCTTGGCCTACCACCTACCACCTACAACCTACAACCTACTCGCTTGGTGGTCCGCGGCGAGGTCTTCCTGACCAAGAAAGAATTTAACGCCATCAATCGGGCGCAGGAGAAGAAAGGGCTCAAAACTTATGCCAATCCGCGAAATATAGCCGCCGGTTCGGTGCGCCAGTTGGACCCCAAGATAATCGCCGCGCGCAAACTGGATTCGTATGAGTACGACATGGTGACCGATATCGGCCAAAAAGAGCACGAGGAGGAACATTTACTGCTTAAGGCATTCGGCTTCAAGACCAATCCGCACAACAAACTTTTGAAAGGCATTAATGATGTTTTTGAATTCCGCGACTATTGGGAAAAGCATCGCGAAAAACTGGAATACGAAATTGACGGCATAGTGGTGATTCTAAACGACAATAAAATCTACGAGCGTGCCGGAGTTATCGGCAAGGCGCCGCGGGCGGCGGTGGCCTATAAGTTTGCGGCGCGGGAGGCGACAACCATTGTAGAAAACATCAAAATCCAAGTCGGGCGCACCGGGGTCTTGACCCCGGTCGCGGTTATGCGCCCAGTCGGAGTGGGCGGTATAACCATTACTCACGCCACTCTGCATAATGCCGACGAGATTGAACGTTTGGGGTTGAAGATCGGTGACACCGTGGTTATAAGCCGCGCTGGCGATGTTATTCCGCAGGTGACCAAGGTTTTAAAGGAACTGCGTACTGGCAAAGAGAAAGAATTTCATATGCCGAAAAAATGTCCGGTGGACGGCTCGGTGGTGGTGCGTAATGGCGTGGCCTATCGCTGTTCCAACAAGAATTGCGGCGCGCGCCTTCGGGAAAACTTGTATCATTTTGTCGCCCGGCCGGCGTTTGATATCCGTGGCTTAGGCCCGCAGATATTGGACAAATTCCTGGACGAAGGGCTGATTGCCGATGCGGCGGATATATTCGCTCTGGACAAAGGGGATATTGCCGTACTGGAACGTTTCGGCGAGAAATCCGCGGAGAATATTGTGGCCGAAGTGGAAGAAAAGAAAAAAGTCAGCTTGCCGCGCTTTATCTATGCCTTGGGTATTTTGCACGTAGGCGAGGAGACGGCGCATTTGCTTGCACAAACAACCTACAACCTACAACCTATGTCCCTACGGGACATCTCCCGAAGGGAGACAACCCATAAGCCGAAAGACGTGCTCAAAGCATTCCAAAATCTAACCACGGAAGATTTACAGAAAATCCCGGATGTCGGCCCCAAGGTGGCGCAAAGCATCTACGATTGGTTCCATGAGGCGCGTAATATAAAGCTGGTGGAGAAATTGGACAAAGTCGGAGTACGCGTTCATAACGAAAAATTAAAAACTAAAAATGAAAAATTACAGGGCAAAATCTTCGTTTTAACCGGTAGCTTGGAATCAATGTCTAGAGACGAAGCCAAAGACAAAATCCGCGCGCTGGGCGGCGACATCTCTGAATCGGTCAGTAAAAAAACATCCTGTGTGGTTATTGGCTCCGAGCCCGGTTCCAAGTACGAGCAAGCCAAAAAACTCGGTGTGCCGACCATTGACGAGAAAGAGTTTTTAGCTCTATTAAAGTAAATTTACTTTTTTAGGGTTTTCGTATAGATTAATATTGTATTGCGGGCGTAGCTTAGCTGGCCAAAAGCGTCTCCCTGTCACGGAGAAGATCGCCGGTTCAAATCCGGTCGCCCGCGCATTAGAAAATCTTGATAAGCTTGCGAAGCTTAGATTTTCTTATGTCTCGCCGAAGCCTTAGCGAAGGCGGACTACTTCATTTTCTCGCGACTAAGCAAACAGGTTTTGACCAAATCGCCTGCTTTGTAGATAATCTGCTGGCATTACATGAAAATGATCACCATAATTCTCATAGTTTTATCTCACATTG
>JBBUAX010000115.1:0-2023 GCA_038058515.1 Patescibacteria group bacterium | reverse complement strand
TTCAATCGCCTCCGGCAATAAATCAAAGAGCGCAACGCCCGCGACCGCGCCTGCCGAGAAACCGAGTATCAGATGGAGCTTGTCGCGGAATCGCAGAGCGAACGCCCCGCCGATAAAGGTGGCTACCGACGCGGCAAGTGCGATGAGCAGAACGTTCATTCGTGCTACTTCAACAGAGGGTCAATTACAGACTGGAGTTTCGCGAATGGGTATGCACCGGCAATCACTTCCGTACCGATGATGAATGATGGCGTCGCATTAATCCCGACTTTTTGGGCCTCTGCTTTATCTGAATCTATCATTGCCTGATAAACGGCTTTGTTGGCTTCTACATCGGCGGCAATCTTAGCCGCATCAAGGTCAGGAATCTTTGCGTTAAGTTTGTCTATTGACGCCACATCGCCGAAGCCCTGGTCGCCTTCTTCGTCTTGCGCGACATACATCGCAGTGCGCCACGCGAAGTATTGGTTTGGATACAACTTCCAGACAGAACGGTTGTATAAGGCGGCAGTTATAGAATCGTTGCCGAGGAACGCGAAGTCCATAAACACAATCTTCACCTTCCCTGTATCAACATAATTCTTGATAATTTCCGGAACGGATGGGGGTGTTGGAATCTGCGGTACGCCGCCGACTTCAGCCGACTTGCAGAACGGACACTGGAAGTCGCTCCAGAAAGCGATAGTAACAGGCGCATTCGTAGCTCCGATAAACGGATTTCCGTCTGTCTTTACATCTTTAATATTCACTTTAGGCGCAGTGCCTGTACCTGCAGTCCCTGTAGGACCAGCCGGGCGCAAGCCGTTCCAGATAACAGCACCTGCTATAAGAAGCCCTGCGACCACAATCGCTATTGGTAAAAAGTATTTGTTCGTTTCATTTGTGTTCATATGAGCGCGATTATAGCATGCCCCTTTTTAGAAACGCGCAATATCTTGACAAACTAACTGATAGGTGTATACTTGAAAGCAGGTTACAAGCTTGTTTCGGTATCAAAACTCACTGGGAGACAGACATGAAAAGGTTTTGGTCTTTGATTTTGTTTTGCTTGTCCGTTTCTTCGCCGGCGATGGCGGCCGAAACGGAAGACGAGCTAGGCTTCTGGTTTGAAGGCCGGACGGACAGTAAAAAGTCCTCGCAGGTCGTCGGCTGGTATGAACGCCAGATGACCGACCGGTTCGGCATCTACGGACTGGTTAACCTGGAGAGCGACGACCGGTATCGACAAGCGTACGCTGGACTGACGGTGAAGCCGTTGCCAACAACGGCGCCGTGGCTCCAGCTTGGAGTCGGCGTCGGGCGCGAACGCGACGGTGACGGCAGTGGCATTCGCAAAAACCTTTTTGTGTCGGTGGACGCGGAAAAGGTTGACTGCTTTGCCACTTACGAAACTGGGTACAGTGGACCGTGGCATCGGATTAATTGCGTCTATCACACGTCCAAAAGGGTCAGTGTCGGTGCGATGCAAGAAACAAATCTCGGCATTGGTCCACGTGTCGAGTATCACATCAAAAAAAATCTCACGGTCTGGAGCGCCCTGTTCCGCGATCGCGCAATAATTGCCGTCAACTTTTCATTCTGACGGCAACATTCCGAAAGCCCTGCAGTACGCAGGGCTTTTTTATTGGTACTGGATGTAGATGGGCGCGGGAGTGAGTTTCAATACTTCCTCCGGCGAGAGGAGGCCGGCGGCCGGCGGCCTGACGTCGTTTTTATAAAAAAGCTTGATGCCGGCGAATTGCACCGGTTCCGGATATATGACGAGATTGTATGTCCCGCGCTTCTTTTCTTTGGAGCCGAAGCCGTCCATATCAATAACTATTTGAACTTCAGGTAGTGGCTGAATTTTTTTATAATTTGTCACCATGGTCTGTGTGAATCTATGAACTACCAGAATCTTCGGGGAGAGATGGTTATCGCGGACAAGCTTCGCCAGATATTCGGCGGCGTAATTTATGTCATCCGCGTCAAACGTCCCGATAACAGTGCCGGGCTTCTCTCCATTTTTCATAGAAAACTCAGG
>JBBUAX010000114.1:0-2403 GCA_038058515.1 Patescibacteria group bacterium | reverse complement strand
GCCGAGACATATCTATCCGGTAGCTGGGTGTTGACCAAGGATTTTCCTGGAGCTACAGACGGCAGAACCGGCTGCTGTTTCGGCAAATGCGTGGCAGACAATAATTTGAAGGTGTGTGAAGCTGATCTGCAAGGCACGGAAACTTGTGGAAACGGACAAGCCTGCCAACCGGCAGATGACGGCCAAGGAGGGTATTGGATCCGGGCTAAAGGGCTTGAATTTGACGCTGCTGGCAGAACCGGTTGCTGTTTCGGCAAATGCGCCTCCCAATAATTCCATAAAATTGTTTTTAATATAATAGATGTCTTTTTGTTGCAAAAACAAAAAAATCTTTTGGCTGGTTCTAGCCTTGGTTTTGTTCGGCCTGATTTCTGTTTTCAGTCCGGTTTTCGCCCAGGATCAATTCGGCTTGGAAGCGGCAAAAGGCACAGGATTGGGTAATACCGACCTAATAACCATAATCTCAAATATCATCAGGATAATCCTGGGGCTTTTGGGCGTCTTGGGCATCATCCTTATCCTCTATGCCGGCTTTGTCTGGATGACGGCTTCCGGCGACGCGGATAAAGTAGTCAAGGCTAAAAAGATAATCACCGGCGCAATTATCGGGCTGGCTATCACTTTAGCCGCTTTTTCCATTGCTTCTTTCGTGATCAGCAATTTAAGCAAAGCCACTGGCGCCGAAGGCGGAGGCGGAGACGGCGGCGGAGACGGCGGTGGTGGAGGAACAATAACCAGCAACCAGTATACGTTTATCTCCGGATTTAAAGATACGGAATTGGATTGGCAAAGAGGAATCAACTTTAATTTTGCCGGCACAGTTTCCATCCCAGTTAGTAGCGATCTGCAAATCAGGGGTTATGGCAAGAACCAGGGCGGAACGGTTGAGGCTATGGAATTTTTTGCCGGCGAAAATAATTTAAGCAAAGCCAGCGACTTTGCCAGTATGCCGTCAAACCAGGAAATAGTGGATAACGTCTTTGCCTCTTGGGACACTTCTTCATTTACAGTCGGACAGAATTTAAAATTAAAGATACGGCTTACGACCGGCAGCGGCTCTACTTTTGAATCCAAAACGGTTAATGCCGTCGTCCGTCCCTTGCATTGCTTTAATTCAGTGAGGGATGAAGGCGAAACCAAGACGGATTGCGGCGGTACTTGCGATTCTTGCAGCGGCATCCCGGAAATTACGCGGATTTCACCGGCTGACGGCGCGCCTAGAAATTATGTCACGATTTTGGGCAGAAATTTCGGTGATGAGCCGGGAGAAATTTCTTTAACAACCGAAGACGGAGCGGTTAAAAAAGCTTCTCTAGCCTCGGCTTCCGGTTGCGGCGATGTTTGGACCGACTACCAGATTGTCATTGAAGTGCCGAGTATGGCTTTGGGAAAAACGGTTTTAAGGGTTTTTAACAAGGATGGTTTAAGCAGTAAAGGGAAAGATTTTACGATTAATAATATTGTCAGGCCGGGTATCTGCAATATGGATCCAGATCATGGCGTGTATCCTGAAACCACGGTCATTACCGGCAATAATTTTCCAACGGGTGGCACTAAGAACGTGGTTTGGCAGATCCGGCCGTATAATACCACTTCTTCCCCGGCTGGTTGGACTACGGAGAGCGTTACGGAGAATATTCCGCAGAACAAGATCGGCTTGACCAGCGTCAGAGTTTTTAACGGCCAGCAGTATAGCAATGACTTTCGTTTTTTAATGACTCGTGGCCAGAAAGGCGATCCTTGCGGGTGGGAAACTTCCTCTTGCGGCGCTTCCAGCGTCTGCCAATCCGGATTGGTTTGCGATCCTTCCAATGACTGCACTTGCCAGGTTCCGGCGGAGACAACTTGTGAGCCGGGAACGCGCGAATCCTGCGACGACTTCACTCCTTGCATCGGCGCCAAGGTTTGCGGAGCAAACAAGGAATGGGGATCTTGCGTTAAGACGGACCCGGCTTGTTCTCCTAGCCTTGGCTTTAATCCAGCCACCCAATCTTTATATGGCTGGTCTTTCCGGATGGTCGGTGGCAATGCGGTTTGTAATAATAATGTCTTGGAATCCGGAGAAGCTTGCGAGATCGTAAACGGTAGCGTTGTTTTTGCTTCGGGCCAAAGCGGAGATTGCGACTATTACCAATATGGCCAAGGCCAGGTGACTTGTGACAGTTGTGCGCCGAATTTTTCCGGTTGCCCTCTTTTTGGCGGCAAAGGCGTAGAAGGATCTGCGACGCAGTCTTTCTATGGTTGGAAATTCTATCTGGGCGACGGCGAGGGCGGACCACCAAGAGTGGTGGAAGATTGCAGCCGCTTTGCAGATTGCCGGAACGGACAGAAGCTGCCCAGCCCGACGCCATGGAGTTTTGAATGGAACAAGCAAAAACACAGCGGGTTGGATGTTACTGAACC
>JBBUAX010000113.1:0-3345 GCA_038058515.1 Patescibacteria group bacterium | reverse complement strand
TTTAAGTAAGTTGCCATTCACTCTTACTTTTTCTCAAAAACGGTCCTTATGGGAAATCATCCAGGACCTGGCCAAATCCCGGCCGATGAATCGATTGCTGCAGGGCGATGTCGGCTCGGGCAAAACCGTCGTTGCCGCGCTGGCCGCGGTGGTCGCCGCCGAGAACGGATTTCAAACCGCGATCATGGCGCCGACCGAAGTTCTGGCTCGCCAGCATTTTGAAACTTTCCGTAAACTTTTCTGGCACCTCCAAGTTGCCGACCAACCGGTCCTGGGACTTCTCACCTCCAGCCGCACAAAAATTTTATACGCGGATGACATGGAATCGGAAATTGGAAAGGTAAAATTAACCGCGGACATAAAAAAGGGTACGGTGCATATCGTTATCGGCACCCACGCGCTTATCCAAAGATCAGTGAAGTTCCGCAAGCTCGGCCTGGTAGTGATCGATGAACAACACCGCTTCGGTGTCCACCAACGAGCCGGACTCGCCGGTCACAGAAACATGCGCAGCCCAGAAACTATAGAAGCAGAGATACGCGAAAGAAAAATTCCGCGCAAATCCGCGCTCAATAAAACCAATTTGCGTGAATCCGCCTCTATACTCCTACCCCATTTCCTAAGCATGTCGGCTACGCCTATTCCCCGGACGCTCATGCTCACCGTCTTCGGCGACTTGGATATATCCACGATCGACGAACTTCCATCCGGCCGGAAAAAAATATTAACCAAAATCGTTCCGCCACTGAATCGCAGTCGGGCCTACGAATTCATCCGCAAAGAAATTCGGAACGGACGCCAGGCCTTTGTTATTTGCCCGCGCATCGCCGCCCCCGAGGGGGGCGAGCCTCTCGCCTCGCCTTCGCGAGAGCGAAGCGGGCGCCCCGAAAATTTCGGGGCGGGAACCTTTAGAAATCAACAAGCTAAACTGTGGGAGGTCAAGTCGGTTAAAGAAGAATACGAAAAACTTTCCCAAAAGATCTTCACCGACCTAGAAGTGGCCATGCTCCACGGCCAGCTTAAGCCCAAAGACAAGGAAGCAATCATGAAAAAATTCCGCGACGGGGAAACCGACGTCCTAGTCTCCACCTCGGTGATCGAGGTCGGCGTGGATGTGCCCAACGCCACCATTATGATGATCGAGGGCGCGGACCGCTTCGGCCTGGCCCAGCTTTATCAGTTCCGCGGCCGGGTCGGGCGCGGCGAACATCAATCTTTTTGCTTCTTGTTCACCGACTCCGAATCCAAATCCACCCAGGAACGCCTGCAGGCCATAGTCCAGGCCAAAAACGGCTTTGAGCTGGCGGAGAAAGACCTCCAAATTCGGGGCCCCGGCGAATTCCTGGGCCAGAAACAAACCGGCTTGCCGGACGTGGCCATGCGCGGCCTTCAGGACATGGAGCTTATAAAAACGAGCAGGGTGGCGGCTCTTAAAACAATCCAAACCGACCCGGAACTGCGCCGTTTGCCCTTGCTCCGGGAAAAAATTTCCGAGTTCCAAGCCCGTTTGCATATGGAATAGGACTACCCCCTATGATTTTGCGTCATATCCCCCAAAATTTTGTTATCGGCGGCGACAGCCAACCATCCCGCCTTGCTATTTTTATGATAAATGATTCTTTGGGTGGTTTTGGGGATAAGCCGCCCCTTTCCTATGTTGGCCTTTGGGTAGAGAATTAGGGGACATAAATCAAAGCTGTCTTAACCCAATTGACCACCTGATACGCTGGCAAGAACATGACCCCGAACAACATCCAAAAGACCTTGGACGCGGCGACCCAGTCGCCGGAAGCCGGTGCGCCGGTTAAAAATAAATACATCCTTCCTTTGAAGCGGCTTTTCACCCAGGCCGGGGTGCATCCGTTCGATGAGATCAACTGGGTCAAGCGCGATGCGCTGGTCGGCAGCGGCGCCAAGATCGTTTTTGAGCAAAAAGACACCGAATTTCCGGATTTCTGGTCGCCGCACGCGGTCAATATCACCGTTTCCAAATATTTCCGCGGCAAGCTGAACACGCCGCAGCGGGAGACGAGCGCCAAACAGATGATCAGCCGCGTGGCCAAGAATATCCGCATGTGGGGAGAAAATTCCGGATATTTTGAGAACGCGGAGCAGGCCCAGATCTTTGAAGACGAGCTCACTCACCTCTTGGTATATCAAAAAGCTTCGTTCAACAGTCCGGTGTGGTTCAATGTCGGCACCATGCCCAAGCCGCAGTGCTCGGCTTGTTTCATTCTTTCGGTTAAGGACGACATGCAATCCATCTTGGATTGGATAAAAACCGAGGGCACAATCTTTAAGGGCGGCTCCGGCGCGGGCGTGAATCTCTCCACCCTGCGTTCCAAAAAAGAAAATTTGTCCGGCGGCGGGTATGCTTCCGGGCCGGTATCTTTCATACGCGGCGCCGATTCTGTCGCCGGCATGATCAAGTCCGGCGGCACCACCCGGCGAGCGGCGAAAATGGTGGTTTTAAACATAGAACACCCCGATGCCCCGGATTTCATCCGCGCCAAAGCCGAAGAAGAAAAGAAGGTCCGGGCGCTGATGGCCGCCGGCTACGATATGTCCGACTTGAATAACGAAGCGTGGAATTCCATCCAGTTCCAAAACGCCAACAACTCCGTGCGCATTCCCGACGAATTCATGCGCGCGGTGGAGAATAACGGCGAATGGAAAACTAAATACATCATCTCCGGCGAAGTCGCCGAAACCTACAAGGCCAAGGACTTGCTTTTGGAAATCGCCAAGGCCGCCTGGGAGTGCGGCGACCCCGGGGTGCAGTTCGACACCACCATCAATGAGTGGCACACCTGCCCGGCCTCCGGCCGCATCAATGCGTCCAACCCCTGCGCCGAGTATATGCACCTGGACGACTCCGCCTGCAATCTGGCGTCCATAAATCTTTTGAAATTCCTGCGCGAGGACGGCAGCTTCATGCTCCGGGAATTCAAACAAGCGGTGGACGTGTTCATCCTGGCCCAAGAAATAATTGTGGACGGCTCGAGTTATCCTACAGAAAAAATAGGCCAGAGCGCCCATGATTTCCGGGAGCTCGGCCTGGGTTTTGCCAATCTGGGAGCGCTGCTCATGACCAAAGGCTTGCCTTATGATTCCGACGCGGGACGCGCCTGGGCCGGAGCCCTGTCCTCGGTCCTCTCCGGCGAGGCCTACCGCTATTCCGCGGAAATCGCCAGAAAAATCAAGCCGTTTGTGGGCTACGCTCCGAACCGCGAGGCTATGCTCGGAGTTATCGCCAAACACGGTGATGCCGCTCATCGAATTGAAGCGCGGCTGATCGACGATACCCAGCTTCGGCAAGAAGCGGTCGCAGTTTGGAATCGGGCG
>JBBUAX010000112.1:0-4119 GCA_038058515.1 Patescibacteria group bacterium | reverse complement strand
ACCGTTTCCCGGATGGGCTTGTCCATAAGTATGGCGAAGAAGCGTTCGGACAGACCGAAGCCGGCGGCCGGCGGCATACCGTACTCCAGGGCGGTCAGGAAATCCTCATCCAGCATCATGGCCTCGGTGTCGCCCTCGGCGCGCAATCGGACCTGTTCTTCAAAGCGCGCGCGCTGGTCCAATGGGTCATTCAGCTCGCTCCAGCCGTTGCCTAACTCCGTGCCACCGACCAGAACCTGGATGCGTTCGGTCAGATTCGGATTGTCCGCCTTGGCTTTGGCCAGAGGTGAAACCAGCTTGGGATGATGAATAAGAAAACACGGCTGTATCAGTTTGGGCCGCACCGTCTTTTTATAGATCAAGTCGATCAAGCGGCCTTTGCCCATATTGCCCTCCGGCGATAAATTGAGCCGTTCCGCCAGCCGGAAAAGCTCGTCCCGGGAGACCGCAAGCGGATCAATGCCGTTTTCTTTTTTGAATATCTCCACATAATCAATTCTCGGCCATTTCTTGCCCCAATTGATCTTTTTACCGTCCAAAGAAGTGTTCAGTCCGCCGGTTATTTCCTTGACCACGTATTTATACATTTTCTCTATAAGCTCCATCAGGTCGTTATAATCGTGGTACGCCCAATAAAATTCCAGCTGGTTGTAATCCTGCAAGTGCTCGCGGTCAATGCCTTCGTTCCTAAAAACCCGGCCGATCTCAAAAACGCTCTCGTAGCCGCCGACCAGGAGCTTCTTAAGCGGCAGCTCCAAAGAAATACGCAGGTAAAAATCCGTGTCCAGGGCGTTATGGTGCGTCTGGAACGGTTCGGCTTCGGCCCCGCCGGGAATGGCCTCCAGCGCCGGCATCTCCACTTCCAAAAACCCGAGTTTGCGCAGATAGGTGCGGAATGCGTTCCAGAAAAGCGCTTTGCGCCGGAACATGTCCCGAATACCCGGATTCAAAAGCAAATCAAGGTATCTTTGGCGCAAACGAGTTTCGGTTTCTTCCAGGCCATACCATTCCGCCGGCAGTGGCCGCAAACTTTTAACCACAAGTTTCGCCTCCTTGGCCTCAACGCTTTTTTCGCCCTTTTTGGTAATGAATAGCTGGCCGCCGATGGAGATAAAATCACCGCGGTCCAAAACTTCTTTTAAGAAGTCGAAGCTGTCTAAATTGTCTTTCTTTAAGACCACCTGAATCTGCCCGCTCTCGTCGCGCACGTCCGCAAATACCACTCCGCCCTGGTCACGCATGGACATTACCCGCCCGGCCAAAGACACCTTTTTCTTGGCGCGGCTTAAGGCGTCAAACTTAGCCAGAACATCGCCGATGCGCGCGCTGCGCTTAACCCGTGCCGGATAGGCATTCAAACCAGCGGTCTTTATCTTGGATAGCTTCTTGAGGCGCTCAGCTATGAGTTCTTCTAGCATAATTGAATTATACGATAAAACACGGGTTTGCTGAAGTATAAAATTGCAAGAGCGGGTTGGGTCAGTTCAAAAAACCAACGCAACGGCGCGAAAACTACCACGTTGTTGCCTCTCCAAGCTTTACTGTCCAGTTGCGCGATCGCGCAACTGGACAGTAGGAGAACCACTGGCGCTTGTGAGCATAAAACTGGAGCTATTCGATTTTGGTTATCTGATAGGTAACCTGCCCGGTGGGCGTGGTCACCACTACGCTGTCCCCTACTTTGCGTCCCAAAAGCGTCCGGCCCAGCGGCGATTCGTTGGAAATTTTACCTTCTTCCGGCTTGGATTCATTGGAACCGACTATAAGGTAGGTGGACATCCTGTCGTCTTTGGTCACGGTCACCTTACAGCCAACTTCCACCTCCTCTCCGCATTCCGACTTCTTAATGATCACCGCCAGTTTCAGGAGCGACTCCAGCTCAAATATGCGGCTCTCCACTCGCGTCTGCTCTTCTTTGGCTTCGGCGTATTCGGAATTTTCCGACAGGTCGCCGTACTCCTTGGCGCGTTTTAACTGCTCCGCCACTTCCATCCTTTTCTGGGTACGCAAAAAATCCAGCTCCTGTTTAAGCTCTTCCAAGCGCTCTTTGGTTAAATAATATTTATTCATAATCGCGATACTAAACTACGAATACATACGAATCTACGAATAATCTATTCGGGCATTCGGATTAATTCGGATTTTTCGTATCGATTTTATACTTCCCCGTCCAGAGCCACCAGCGGATCTTCAGAGTATCTATAAGAGTGGTAATGTAGGCCGAGGCCTTGACCATAGAATGGATGTCGTTCACCCAATGCACCGGCACTTCTTTAATCCGGTAGCCAAGCTTCTTGGCCAGGGCCAGCACCTCCACATCAAAGCCCCAGCCGTAGATGCGGGATAGATAGAATATCTTCTCCGCCGCTTCGGTGCTAAAGGCCTTGAAGCCGCACTGGGTATCCCAAATCCCCGGCAGAACCAGTATTTGGATGATAAGATTACCAATTTTACCGGCTATTTGTCTATACCAGGGCTGGGACGGGTCCAAGCGGCTGTCCCGGTGAGAGCGCGAGCAAATAACCACAGCGTAACCCTCATGGAAATACGGCAGCATCCTATCAAAGTGGTCAATACTCGTGGCATTGTCCGCATCCATAAATAAGCGGTATTCCCCTTGCGCCAAAAGCATGCCTTGGCGCACGGCCTTGCCTTTATTGTTGCCCAGCACCACTACCGGCACCTGCACCAGCTTCAAGTTCTTGATAGTCGCGCTCATTTTGCGAACCACCTCGGCGGTGTTGTCGCGCGAACCATTCTCCATCACTAAAATCTCGTAGGTGTAATCCTTGGAGCTCAAGCGCCGGTCAATATCCAGAAGGGTGAGCGGCAAACGCTCGGCCTCGTTATGAGCCGGGATGATTATGGAGAGGAAAGGCCTGGACATAGAAATGGAATCTAGAAGTTAGAATTTGGAATATAGCGATAAACCCTGAAGCATTATAACAAAATCAATTCAGTATTCATATCTTAAATCTAGATTCTAAATTCCGTATTCTAAATTCCAGTTAATATTCTTGGCCCGTTCTTGGTTATGGCTACGGTATGTTCGAAGTGCACAGTTAGCGACCCGTCCTTGGTTTTCATGCCCCAGCCGTCAGGCATGGTGGTGAGCGGGTAGCCGCCCATAGTGAGCATCGGTTCAATCGCTAAAACCATGCCTTCTTCCAAAAGCACGCCCTCCCCTTTTCTGCCGAAACACGGCACCGCCGGGTCCTCATGCACCGCATAACCCACACCGTGGCCAATAAGTTCCCGAACCACGCCGAACCCGGCCGCTTCCGCCGTACTTTGAATGGCGGAGCTTATATCGCCGATGCGCTTGCCGACCCGGGCTTGGGCAATAGCTAAATCCAGGGCACGTCTGCCGACCGCGAGCAAACGCTCCGCTTCCTCGGAGATCTTGCCAACCCCGACAGTTATAGCTCCGTCGCTAAAAAAACCTTTGTACTTTACGCCCAGATCCAAGCCGACAACATCGCCTTCCCGCAATATGTCTCCGGTCGAAGGCGCGCCGTGGACAATAACGTCGTTTACGGACGTGCAAAGCGAGGCCGGAAATACCTTGCCGTGTTCGCCGTAGCCTTTAAAGCTTGGCTCGGCGCCGGCTCGTTCGATTTCTTCTTCCGCAATCCGATTAAGTTCCCAAGTGGACACACCGGGCTTTGCGGCCTGCGCCACTTTCTGCAGGGCTTGCGCTAAGATTCTCCCGCCCTCGGCGAGCGCCTCAATCTCCTCCGGGGTTTTAAGGGTTATTCCGCTCATTTCAATCCGGGAGTGTTAAGCCATTTCTTGAACGCTCTTACCACTATTTCAATTACCTCTTCCAGGTTATTGACTCCCGTGTCAACAACAAGGTCATGCCGCGTTTTGTCGGTGATGTCGATATTGTACAAACTCAAGTAGCGCTTTCGCTCACTCTCAACTCTTCTACGCGTGTTTTCATACACTTCATCAACCGACGCCGCCGCCTGGCTCGCTCTGCCTTCTTTTTGGATATGGGCGAAGGTACGCTGCGCCGCAGTTTTGGGGCCAAGATCAAGAAAGACCTTGAACGATTCGGGGATCCAATGGAATGCGGTGCGCGAGTCAATGCCAAGATTGTCTCTTTCCTGGCCA
>JBBUAX010000111.1:0-5333 GCA_038058515.1 Patescibacteria group bacterium | reverse complement strand
GTAGATTCAACTGCACCTGATTCTTCTCATCCACCGAGCGCTGGAGAATCCAGGCGCCCTCAATTCGCGGCGTGGGAAACCAGCTTAGCTTGCCGAAATACACGTCGCCGTTTATTAAGAGCACCGCGGAATACGCCGACGAACCGGCGTCATCGGTTTTATTCAGTTTCATTCCGACCCAGACGGCAAGAGCGACCAAAATTATTACCAAGACAACTAAACCGACAACTAATTTCCTATTTAACATATTCATTTTATTTTACGCGATGCTAATCTACGAATACATGCGAATCTACAAATAATCTTTTATCCTATTCGCTATATTCGCATGGCATTCGCATCATTCGTATCGCGTTTACTATTTTTTTACGACTATTATGTACCCGACCGGGCCCTTGTCCGGGCCGCCGCAGGAGGAGCAATAGAAAGTATATTTACCTTCGGTCGTTGCGCCAAATTCCAAAGTTTTTTGGATACCCTTGGGCAGGGGGAAACTGAAGCCGTAGTCCGGCTGGACAAAATCGTAGTCCTTATCCACGGCGGTTATCTTCACGTTTACCGTATCGCCGACATTCACCGCCAGCGTGTCCGGCGTGAACTTGCCGCCGTCCACCTTAATGTCAAAGCTGCGGAACTTAGCCGCTACCCCCGGTGCGGCTGGCGCGACATTTTGCGGCACAGCCACATTCGCCGGCACATTGGTCGCACCCACATCCGGAACTACCACATCGCTCGGAGCATCCGAGCGCGTTTCCGTTCCGCCGCCCGCAGGAGCCGCAGGCGCAGAAACGCCGCCAGAGCCGCCTCCGAAGTAAATCCAAACGCCGGCGACTACTATTACTATTACAACAACGACAACAACCAAGATTTTATTGGTAGACATGGCTTAATTATATAGATTCGGCGGCTTCGGCGCAAATGCCGAATTATCAACATAGGACAAATAGGACCTATAGGACTAATTGGTCCTATTAGACCTATTGGACTCATTCGTATTTTCGAAAAGTGCGGCCAATAACCCTCTTTTTCACCTCCTCGCCCCGTCTATGAGCCAACTTCTCGGTGTAGCCGCCTTGGCGCACGAATTGACTTTCCGCAGACCTTATCTGACGATCCAATAAAAAGTTGACCTGATGAATCAAGCAGAGGGCACAGTTCGCAGCGACTTCCGGATCGGACATATAGGACTTATAGGTCGTATAGGACCTATTGGTCCCATAGGCAAGCTGACGAACCAACTGCGCAAACTGGGATTCTTTATCCCATTGCCGCAGGCCGCGCTGGCGCAAGAAATCTTCGTAATCCTCCAGAAGTTCTTGGAAAGAAGCGCGCGCTACTCCTAAAAGTTTAAGCTCGCTCTTTTCCGAAGTGGGATTGGCTGAACCTTCGGCGATGTTTTGTTTGCCGGAGCGCGCGGCTTGAACCATTTGGTCGTACATCCGAGACCTATAGGTCTTATTAGTCCTATTGGACTTATCTATATATCTGTCGCAGAATTCTACGGTGAAATCATAAACGATTTTCGCCTGCTCATAGGATTTCAGTTCCTTATAGGACATATAGGACTAATAGGTCTTATTGGACCAATACGACCTATTTACGGGCAGGTGGTGGAAGCGGTGGTCAGCACGCCGGCGTTGGTCGGGGTTATGCGCCAACAAAAACCGTTAGGTGAACGAAGAATTATCCCTCTTAGGGTAGGGGTTACAGTATCCACATAAATATCGCCGTCGGAGACCTGAAGTTTGGCATTGGGCGCGCTTACCCCGACGCCCATATTGGAACCATTGAAGAAAATGGTGTTGTTGATGGATTGCCAATCCCCGGCGGAGACGCCCAACTTATAAATGTTCCCGGTTGAGGGTATGACATTGGAATCAAATGTGGCCGCATTCACCCGGGAAACGGAGGTGCGCAGAGCTTGCATGAATCTCTGTTCCGGCGTGGGCGCGACGTATTCCAGAGCGAAAGACAAATTCACTGAATCGTGACCGCTGGGATTCACCCGCTTAACAAAACTTAGGTCGGTCACACGCACCCGGGCAGAAGTCAGCGGCTCCGGCGTGCCGCTGTCGGTCTCTTGGAGATACACCCGGCCATTTTCCAAATAAAGATAAGTCGGGTCGTAAGCCGCGGCCATGCGCAGTTTCAAATTGGTTGTCGGCGCATCCGAGGCCACATCCACCATAACGGATTGTTCAATATAGCGCTGCAGGGTTTGGAGTAAAAACTGGCTTTGCTGATTCACTTCCGCCGCCGCGCCCTGGCGCACCTGCACTCGCGTTACCGAAATCAGGATAGTGATAAAAGACACCGCGGCCAAAGCGAAAATGGCGGAGAAGATGACCAGTTCCAGGACGGTAAACGCGCTCCGAGCGCGAGTTAGAAGCGAAAAACCGCGAAATATAACGCGAAAGGGTGCGAAAAGCTTATTGAGAAATTTTGCGAGTACGGGCCTGGTCATATATACGCCTTCTAATTTCCAGTTTGCTACCGCCAAAATTTACGAGGAGTAAAAGCTTGTACGGCGTACCTTTTAAATAATACCATACTTGCTTATTCTCCTTAAATGTCAGCTTGGGCAAATGCTTAATTTCAACAAGAATCTTATCATCTATTAAAAAGTCGGGGACATAACTGCCAACCTTTTTGTCGTTGTAGTAGATGGTGATGATTTTCTGACCCTGGAATGGGATGTTGTGGATTTTAAGCTCTTCGGCTAGCGCTTTCTGATACGCGCTCTCCTTAAAACCGGGGCCGAGCTCCTTCCAAACCTGGAAAATAGCCCCTACCACCTGATAGCTAAGTTCGGGATAGAGCAGCTCTGGATTTCTGATTTTCGCATCCTTTCGCACGTCCTTATTTTCGCAAACTTTCGCTTCTGTGTAGCCCCGACGGGATTCGAACCCGTGTACCAGGCTTGAAAAGCCTGTGTCCTAGGCCAGACTAGACGACGGGGCCGTTTTGGTTAGTGGGTGGTAAGTAGTAAGTAGAATGTAGTGTGTCGCGGCTCAAAAGTCAAAGGCAGTGTTGTCTTTACCTACTACCTACTACATACTACATACTACTTACTAATCCAACATGTACCGCTTTTTCGAAATTCTCCCCGCTGCTTTGGCCTGGCTGACTATTATCCTGATGTTTCTCTTATCCTGGCTCACGCCTGCGTTTGCGGCGGTTTTTATAATTCTCTTTGATGTTTACTGGCTGCTTAAATCCATTTATCTTTCTATCCATCTGCGGCACACCTTCTCGGAGATGAAGGTCAATCTGGCGATTGACTGGCTGGCGAAACTGAAATCGGAGAAAGCCGGCCGGTGGGAGGATATCTGGCACCTGGTGCTTATGCCTATGGCTACCGAACCGTACGAAGTTGTGCGGGAGAGTTTTGAAAGCTTGGCTAAGACCAATTATCCCAAAGACAAATTTATCGTAGTTTTGGCCACGGAAGCGCGCCTGGGGGAAAAGGCGCAGGAAGTCGCCCGGAGAATTGAAAAAGATTTTGGCGATAAATTCGGCCGATTCCTCCGAACTACTCACCCTGCCGATCTGTCCGGGGAGATACCCGGCAAGGGCTCGAACGAGGCCTGGGCCGCCAAGGAGGTGAAACGTTTAATTATAGATCCTCTTATTAGTGCTCAATCTCCGACTTCACCGCTATCCGGGATAAAAGCGAATCAGCGCGAAAATAACGCGAAAGACCGCGAAAAGATTCGCACCGCTTCGCAGAATAATTCGCACAGTTTCGCTTCTAGGTCTTCTATCTCTTATGACAGGATATTGACTTCGGTCTTTGATATTGATACCCAGGTGCCGCCGGAATATTTCGGGCGATTGACCTGCGCATTTTTAGAAACCCCCAACAATCTGCGGGTAATTTACCAGCCGATCCCGTTCTTTGTAAACAACATTTATCAGGCGCCGGCTCTGGCACGAGTCGTATCTTTCTCCGCTACTTTTTGGCAAATGATGCAACAGGCGCGTCCGGAACGCTTAACCGCCTTTTCTTCCCAATCCTTGCCGTTCCGGGTAGTCGTGGATATTGATTTCTGGCAGAAAGACATCGTCTCCGAGGACTCCCGTGTTTTCTGGCAGGGCTATCTGCGCTATCACGGCGATTTCCGGGTTGTACCGCTATGCATGCCGGTTTTTATGGACGCGAATGTCGCTCCGACTTTCTGGCGGACGATGATTAATATTTATAAACAGCAGCGGCGTTGGGCGTGGGGAGTGGAAAACACGCCGTATCTTTTGACCGGATTTTTGCGCGACTCCATAATTCCGCTTAGCAAGAAATGGTATTGGGCGCTTATAGATATAGAAGGCCGGCATGCCTGGGCGACCAACTCCCTGCTCATCTTTGCCCTGGGTTGGCTGCCGCTTCTTTTGGGCGGGGATGCGTTTAATGCTTCGCTTCTATCTTATAATTTGCCGCGGCTTACCCGCTACATCATAGATGTGTCTATGATCGGTATCGCCACATCCGCGATCTTGAGCGTGGTTCTTTTGCCGCCGAAGCCGAAATGGATCCGCTTCTGGCACTATCCTTTGTATATTTTGCAGTGGGCGCTCCTGCCGATAACCTTGATTGTTTTCGGCGCCCTACCGGCCCTGGACGCGCAAACCCGGCTTGCCCTGGGCGGCAAATTCCGCTTGGGCTTCTGGGTAACCCCCAAGGGGCGCTAAACCAAGAAACGAAGCCGTGGAACGAAGTGCGTCCCGCCGCCGTTACCTCCCGACCCTTGAAATCGTTACTATGATGTCGGGCTTAAGCCCGTAATTTTATGGTTTTAAAAAACTCCCCGGTATTAAGGGTCGTGAAGCTTTTCGCCGACCGCAAGCGCGAGGTGGTGTTTTTGCTCGCTTTGGTGTTTATTGCCGCGGCTTTAGACATCACCGTTCCGTTCATATCCCAGAGATTAATCGACGTCCTGGTGGACTTCTTCCGCACCGGCGCCGGCTCACCCTTGAACACGCTCATCCTCGCCGCCGCGGGCATACTTTTGGTAACCATTGTCAGCCAGATAGTGAATTCCATTTACAACTATCGGCTATTCATCACCGTCACCCAAACCGAGGATAAAATCCGCAACCGGGCGTTTGAAAAATATTTGCGCCTGCATGCCCTTTTCCACCATGGTTCTTCCAGCGGCCAGATCATCGGCCGCCTGGACCGCGGCGCAACGGCCGTCTGGGCCATCGCTTATGATATCATCGGCCACAATCTCATTCCCCCTCTAATGCTCTTCCTGGGCGTATTTGCCGCGCTGCTCTTCAAAAACACCTGGATCGCCCTCATGGTGATAATCCCCTTCCCCATTTATCTTCTGGCC
>JBBUAX010000110.1:0-10739 GCA_038058515.1 Patescibacteria group bacterium | reverse complement strand
TGTGGCCAAGTCCCTGAGCTCCTTATTTGAACTCGCCTGGCAAGCAGCTAAAAACTGATGTTCTCGTAGTGTTTGATTTCCGGCTCCCCGGTATCCCCCATTCCTATCGCCACCAGGTCTATCCGCCAGCCCCTATCCTCGCGGACCAGTTCCGGGTTTTTGCTGGAGATGAGCTCGGCCATGCGCCGCAACTTCGTTAATTTGGCTCTAGTAAGGTGATCCTCCGGCATAAGCCCGCCTGGAATGGTCTGGAGGGTTTTAACCTCTACGAACACAAGGGTGCCGTTTCGGTCTTTGGCCAGGATGTCTATTTCTCCGCCCTTGCCCCGGATATTCCGGCCGAGGATTTGCCAACCCCTGGATTTAAGGTGGTTCGTGGCCAGATTTTCGCCAAAGATGCCGGTTTCTGGTCTTTGGACCATACCCCCATTGTCTCATAAACAATAAAGCCATGGGAACATTCTTGTTTGGCTCGTTTGTCAACAAACTTTGGATTTTCGGCAAACAAAATTGTTTATCAAACAAAAACATCAAGCAAAAGATATCTCCCGGTCCACAAGCGGCCTGATTAGAGAACGCTAATACGAATTTCAATCTGTTTGATTTTATTGTTCATGACCAACTGATAAACACCGCCAGTTTGTACAAATTGTTTAGCGCTCTCATATCGCATTCTTGCTAAACAAAATTGTTTAGCAGGCCGATGTAGGAAAATCAAGGGTTTTTGGCTTTTTGGTGTCTGCTAAACAATTTTGTTTAGCAGGTGACTTAAGCGACCTTAGAACAATCTGTGCATAAAGCGGCAAAAATCCGGCAATTTGGGGATAATCCGGCAATTTGCCGTTGCCGGATTCATTGCCGGATAGATTGCCGGATTCCGTTGCTGGAATCTGTTGTTGGTCTATTTCGATATACCCATACGTCCATATTTTGCGATAGCTTTGCCGTCGTAAAATATGGACATGTGTTGCGACATTCACAAAGTTAATGTTGCAACCACATATATTCTACGACACATTTTGGCGGGTTTCTTTTACAACCGGCTGGCGTCCGCCAACCCGCCGGCAACCCGAGGATCGCCCTTAACCCGCGGAGGTGGGTGGGTTAGTGGATATTTTCGCACCACGCCCGATTGACGGCACGAACTATAAACCTTAATCTAATTGAAAATATGATCTCCCAAGAAAAAATAGATTCATACCGCAAACAACTTGAGGCGGAAAAGGAAAAGCTTCTGGCCCAGCTTAAAGACACGGCGAAGCCGGTGGATTTCGGCCAGGACACCGAGGACCATTCCGAAGAAGAGGATGAGGCCGAAGAGCTTGTAACCGAGGCCGCGATCGGCCAGGCGTTTCGCAACCGCATCAGCGAAATTGATTCCACGTTGTTTAAAATACAGAGCGGAAATTACGGCCGCTGTGAAAAATGCGGCATAGGTATATCCGCAACGATTCTGGACAAAATTCCGGAAGCAAAATTCTGCGAGCACTGTAAAAAATAAACCGTGCTCAAAAACCTTGCCAAACTGCATTCCGCAGAACTGGAAGGGATTCACGCCAAACTAATCGAGGTAGAAGTCGACTTAAACGTCGGCCTTCATGCTTTTAATATTGTCGGCTTGGGCGACAAAGCGGTGAACGAAGCCAAAGAACGGGTTAATTCCGCTTTAAAAAATTCCGGCATCAAGCCGCCGACCCGCGAGAATCGGAAAATTACCGTGAATCTTGCTCCGGCTGACGTCAAAAAGGCCGGCTCGCAATACGACCTGGCCATTGCCTTGGGTTATCTTTTGGCCACGGGGCAGATGAAGGATTTTGACACGGACGGCAAAGTCTTTGTCGGCGAATTGGCACTGGACGGCCGTCTGCGGCCGATAAGCGGGGCCTTAAATATTGCCCAAATGATCGAAGGCGAGGGCTTTACCGAGCTTTATCTGCCGCCGGAAAATGCCGCCGAAGCCGCAGCGATCCGCGATATTAAAATAATTCCGATACACGATTTGCGAGAGGCGATCGATGTTTTAGAGGGCGTGAAGGCCGCGGAGCCGGCAAGTTTCAAGCCGCAAAAATCGCGCGTTTCTTCCGCTCCGGACTTCTCCGAGATCAAGGGACAGGAGAACGCCAAGCGTGCGCTTATGATCGCTGCCGCCGGAGGCCATAATTTACTGATGATTGGCCCACCGGGGGTAGGCAAGTCCTTGTTGGCCCAGGCCTTGGTTGGAATCCTCCCGGAATTAGCCATGGACGAGGCGATTGAGATTACCAAAATATACAGCGCCGTGGGCTTAAGCTCCGGTGGACTTCTTAGCCAACGCCCTTTCCGCTCGCCGCACCATAGCGCTTCGGCCGTAGCCATAATCGGCGGCGGCCAAAACCCGCGACCCGGAGAGATAAGCTTAGCCCACCGCGGCATACTCTTCCTGGACGAGCTGCCGGAGTTCCAGAAAAACGTCTTAGAGGGACTGCGCCAGCCGCTGGAGGCCGGACTGGTGCATGTGGCTCGGGCCAGGGGCAGTGTCGTTTTCCCGGCGAAATTCACGCTTATCGCCGCAATGAATCCGTGCCCCTGCGGTTACTACGGCGACCCGGAAAAAGAATGCCGCTGCAGCGCCTACGAAGTGATTAAGTACCAGAAAAAAATTTCCGGACCGCTTCTGGACAGAATTGACCTGCAAATCCGGGTGCCACGAGTGGCCCTGGAAGAACTGCGAATCAAGCGCGCCGCCGACGAGGCAAGTCCGCGAGCGCGCAAGCGCATCGAGACAACCCGGGACATTCAAGCGCGCCGCCTAAGCAAACTGTCCGGCAAAAAAATCAGAACCAACTCGGAAATGAGCTCCAGACAAACCGAGGAGTTGACCAATCTGACTGCGGAGGCAAGCCGATTTATAGATACTCTGGACCGGGCACATCTCTCGCCGCGCGGCTATTACCGCCTGCTTAAAACCGCGCGGACCATCGCCGACCTGGAGGAGTCGGAAAAAGTCGGACCCGAACATTTAGCAGAAGCATTTAGCTACAGATTAAGAGAGGAGGTTTAAAAGATATTTGCCCCGGACAGAAGCGTCGGGGCTATCGCTTGCGTGAAGAAATATGACTTAGTAGAAGCAGAATAACGCTGATTCAAAAGGCGCACCTAGAAGCAGATTGCCGCAGATCCGCGCAAATCCGCTTGTAAAGACTAGTTGGTTCCGCGTCCATCCGCTTCTACTAGCGAGTAAACGGATTCCTGGCGCCTTCCACTTCAAAATGCAGATGGCAACCAGTGGCCTCACCGGTTTTGCCCATTTTGCCTATTTCTTCGCCCTGCTCCACATAGTCGCCGAGTTCCGATTTTATACTCTCCAAATGGGCGTAGCGCGTGCGCGTACCATTGGGATGCTCCAGTTGTATGTAAATTCCGTAGCCCGAGTTCCAGTCGGTCTCGGCTACGTTCACCACCAAGCCCTCCGCCGCCGCTTTAATGGGCGTGCCGCAGGCATTGGCGATATCCACCGCATTTAAACTGTGAAGTTTGCCCCAATTGACGCCGTCGGCCGGCCGGAGAAAGTAGGCCGATAAATCAGGCAGATTGCCGTCGGCTGCCGGCGAACCGCTTATGGATACGCCGGGAATAATTAGGGTGGTTCCCGGACTTGGCTTATCCAAATCTATGGAACGATTGAACTCCCGGATCTGGGAAGCGGAGACCTTAAAAGAATCGGCGATAGAACCAAGGGTGTCGCCGCTTTTTATTTCGTAAAGCACGCCGGAGACCGGCAGAATGGTCAGCCCCTGGCCAATCTGCAGCGCCCGGCTCTTGACCTCGGGATTGGAACTGATAATCGTGTCTACGGAAATCCCGAATTTTTGGGCAATTTTGGACAAAGTGTCGCCTTCGGCTACATTATATGTGATAGGCATGCCGCTTCTGCCGGACGAACCCAGTATGCCCCCTTGGGCATATAAACTCACCGTAAGTCCGTCTGGCATAGCTGGTTCCGATGGCGCAGCCGTGGTTCTTGCCTCGTTAGGGTTGGGGCTGGCCAGAACCGCGCCGCTTGCTTCCTCCACCCAGACATCCTCGCCGGTTTCCGACGAAGCCGCCGGTCCGCCGAATATTCCAACCTCCACGCTGCCGGAAGCCTTAAATGACCAGGAACTAAGGAAAATCAGGGCGAAAACGAAAAAAATCGCCATGGTGTATGGTTTCTTGGCCAGTCGCAATTGGTCTAGAATTATACTAATACTTTGACTATAGCCGATTAGTGCGGATATAACAATACACGCGGATTTATGCGGATAAACAACCATAAAGACGGAACGGGGCTAAACCCACGACAGAAACAGGCGGTGGAGGCGCCGGAGGGGCCGCTGCTTATTGTAGCCGGCGCAGGCACGGGCAAGACCCGGACTCTCACCAGCCGACTTCAGCGCCTTATTATGAACGGCGCGCCGCCGGAGCAGATTTGCGCCATCACTTTCACTAATAAGGCCGCACGGGAAATGGCGGAGCGCGTACGCGACGCCAATCTACCCATTCGACAAGCTCAGGGTCCTGAGCTGGTCGAAGGACGAATACATGCGAATGATACGAATGAAAATTTTGGTTCTCAATTCGCGGCATTCGCATGGAATTCGCGGCATTCGCATCGCGCTATGCCGTTCATCGGCACCTTTCACTCCCTGGGCGCGCGCATATTAAGAAGTGAGGGGCGCTTTCTGGGACGCCGGCCGGATTTTGTAATTTTCGACAACCACGACTCCCTGGACTTGGTTAAAAAGATTGTTAAATCCCTGCCGCAGGAAACCAAGGAAGGGCCGGTTTTCTTTGCGAACATGATCTCCCGCGTTAAAAATGGGATGCTCGCGCCGGAAGCGATACTCGGGTCTCATGATCGGACCGATTTATTGTGCGCGGAGGTTTGGGAGCGCTACGAGACGGCTCTCATAAAAAACAATGCTTTCGATTTTGACGACTTATTGGACAAAGTGGTCAAAATTTTCCGCGCTCATCCGGCAGTGCTCAAAAAATATCAAAATAAATTCCGGCATGTCCTAGTGGATGAGTATCAGGACCTGAACAACACCCAGTATGAATTCATCCGTCTCTTGGTCGGCGACTCCAAGCGCATCTCTGTTGTGGGAGATGATGCACAGACTATATATTCATGGCGCGGTTCCAACTTCGAAATATTTTTGAACTTCGAAAAGGACTGGCCGCAAAGCACAATCGTGGTCTTGGATGAAAATTATCGCTCCTCTCAAAATATCATTGAAGCCGCTTCGGCAGTCATCCAAAATAATCGCCGGCAAAAACCGAAAAAATTGTGGACGCAAAATCCGCCGGGTTCGCCGGTGCGATTGATTGAGGCCGGGGACGAAGACCAGGAAGCGGAGTGGGTCGCGGAGAAGATAGAAGCAGATTTACGCGGAACCGAAATGCACGCGGATAAACGCGGATGGTCAACGGCTATTCTCTACCGCACCAATGCCCAGTCCCGGGCCCTGGAACAGGCGCTAATTGAACGGGGCATAACCTATCAAATTTTCGGCGGCCTGAAATTCTACGAGCGCCGGGAAATAAAAGACGCTTTAGCCGGCCTGCGGACAATCCTGAACCCCGAGGATGAAATAAGCCGCGACCGCTTGAATAAAACCTTTGCCAAAAGCAGAGTGCGCGGGTTTATAGAATCAGCCGCGGGAATGCGCGGCGAGGCGCCCCTTAAAATAATCCAGGTTTTCCTTGATGTTTTTGACTATCTGGACTATCTGCGGCGAAACTTTCCAAATCACGCGGAACGGCAGGAAAACGTCGGCGAACTTTTGCACTTTGCCGCCCAGTTCAGCTCCACGCCTGAATTTTTGGAACAAGTTTCTCTGCTTCAGGCCACGGACAACATAAGAGAGGATAGAGGAGACCAGCCTTCGTCCGGCTACGGACGGGCAAGGAGGAAAGAGGAGAGAGGGGTGCAGCTTATGACTATTCACCTGGCTAAAGGATTGGAGTTTGATTCGGTTTATATCGTCGGCTGCGCCGAAGGGCTTTTGCCGCACGCCCGCTCCATGGAGAGCGAGACGGAACTGGAAGAAGAGCGGCGGCTGATATATGTGGCTATAACCCGCGCCCGCCGGGAATTGTGTTTGAGTTTTTATGATCTGCCGTCGCGGTTTTTGTCCGAGATTCCACCGGAGCTTTTAGAGTTCAAAAGTTTGGTTTCTGATGAGGATGTTTTCTCGGATAGCGAAGAAAGATATATTACACTAGAGTAAAATTCTGAATCCTAAATTCTAAACTCTAAAATGAGACGGCTTGGCCAACATTTTCTAACCGACCCGGCGACGCTCAGAAAAATAGTGTCGGCCTTAGACGTTCACTCTTCCGACGCGTTGATTGAAATCGGTTCGGGACACGGAGAGCTCACTAATAAGCTTTTAGCTGTTAGCTTTGAGCTTTTAGGAAAAGATAGGCCGGCAACTAAAATTATTGCGATTGAGAAAGACAAACAACTTGCAAAAGAACTTAAAGAAAAATTTTCCAACAACGCCGCCGTAAATGTAGTGGAAGGAGATGCTTTAAAGATCCTGCCCGACGTTATCAAGGGCTATAAGCTAAAAGCTAAAAGCTATAAGCTAGCTGGAAACATTCCTTATTACATCACCGGCCACCTTCTGCGGACAATCGGCGCTTTGCCCAATAAACCGGAGCGGTGCGTGTTTACCATTCAAAAAGAGGTGGCGGAACGAATCGTCGCCAAGCCGCCCAGAATGAATCGCCTGGCGGCCAGCGTCCAGTTTTGGGCCAATCCCGAAATCCTGGGAGGCATATCCCGACATCTTTTCCGGCCTCCGCCGGAGGTGGATTCGGCGATAATCCGCCTTATGACCATCAATCCGCCGGCCGACGAAAAAGCCGCGATCTCTTTCAATCAAATCCTTCCGATTCTTTTCCGCCAGCCGCGAAAAACTATCTTTAACAACCTGCGCGCACGCTTCCCACAAGATGAAGTTCACAAGAATTTGCGCCAAATAGGCGCGGAGTCCAACGCGCGCCCGCAGGATCTGTCTATAGACCAGATTATCCACCTGGCTCGTCTTTGGAATTAGAAGGGTTATGATATAAAATAATCGAGATGAGGACATCTTCTCTTGTCGCCTCATTCTTGGTGTTGGCCGTCATATCTGGAACGGCTGCTCTTGTGTTGACCCAAGAACCGTCCCGGCCGGTTGCACCCCGGGCATCCGGCTCCCTGGATAAAAAACTGCTGGCCAATGTTCCGCAAAACGCTTTTATAGAGAGCATCCCGGAAGCTGGTGCGGGTCAAGTAGGTCAAGACAGTAAGGTTCTTTATTCTTTAACTGACGCCTTTGCCCAGGGTTTAAGCGGTGAGGTTTTGGCGGCGAACCCCAACGGGCCGCGCGGTTCCGGTGAAGACCTGGCCGTGGCCGTGCCTGATTTTGAAAGATACCTAAGTAATTTCATAGACGACGAAGACGTGCAGGCGGAAGTGCTGGCGGAAGTTGCGGCCAGAGAAATACGTGCCGAAAGCCTGAAGTTGGTAGATGACACCCCGGCCAATCTTCAGAAATACGCTGAGGGCTATCGCGCGGTTTTGGAGGGGGTGAGTAGCCCCAACCTTATCGCCATGCTCGGCAAGCCGGCGTCCCAAGACAACACCAACGCCTTGAGCACGGTTCTGGGGAGCGCGGTAAACAAATTAAAGAAGTTATCCGTCCCCAAAAAATTCTCGGCTCTGCATTTAAGCACTCTGCGCGTTTTAAGTTACGGCGAGCAGGGCATGGCCGTGTCCAGCGCCGCCGACCCGCTTAAAGAAGTGGCGGTTTTAGAGATGCTTGGAGAAAATTATTTTAACGACATACAAACCATACAGTCCGAGCTCGGCAAGTTACAGTCGCTCGGCGCCGTGGAACAAGAGTCATTGTTTTCTATGCTCCTCGGCATCAGGACTGCGCATGCCCAATGGGTAACCTTCAGTCCAGCGGAGTTTCTCCGCGATGTCTGGGAATACATAAAAAAATTTATCACCGAAATAATCAAGGACCGGCTCGTCCACCGACTGGTGAACCAGACCATAAATTGGATACAGGGCGGAGGCAAACCGCAATTTGTCACCAATTGGAAAGCGTTTCTGCGCGATGCCGGCAACGAAGCCGCCGGGCGGGTTATTGAAGCAGTCGCGCCGGGACTCTGCCGGCCATTTGGACCGCTTATAAGGGTGGCGCTTTTGCCGATAAATAACATTGAGCCGCCGGTCACCTGCACCCTGGACCAGGTAGTGGACAATATTGAGGATTTCTATAACGACTTCTATAACGGCGGTTGGATTGCTTACGGCGCCTCTTTGCGCCCGGAAAATAACCTTATCGGCTCGCTGATTGAGACCGCCGACCGGGTAGCCATAGAGCGGGAAAAGGCGGAGCGCGACGCATTGCTTAAGGCAACCGGCGAGGGCTTCAAACCAACCGAGAATTGTTTACGGGAGGATTTCATTTATGGATGGAAAACATACCCCGGCAAGGATGGTAATCTAACAAGTCGCAAATGGGAGGCAGTTCCAGGCACTAAGCACTGTATAGAATATAACGTCACCACTCCGGGCACCGTCCTCGGCCAGGCAACCTATAATGCCATCGGCGCCCCGCTCCAGCGCATAGTAAACGCCCAGGATTTAGTGAATCTTTTCTCCGCGCTAGTGAACTCCGCGCTAAATAAAATGATCACCGCCGGCAAGAAGGGCTTGGCCGGCTTGAAACAGGACGCACAGGCGAAAAATTTGGTTGATGCTTGTTCCCAGATGAGCGGCCAGGCACGCACAGAGTGCGTGAAGTCGGCGCGGGAGATCGCGGCTAGCGCTAATCGAGAGTGTGAGAATCTGCCGCCGGAAGAGCGCGAAGAATGCCGACTGGAGGTTGTCGAGCCGCCGCCGGAGGGCTGCAGCGCGGCCAGCTGCGATGCGCCGGACATTCCCATTAAATACGATGGCGATGTTAACGGGGCGATTGACAGAAACCGAGGCGGGGCGGACGTAACCACCGAAGCCGGCATTGCCGCCTTCAAAGAAGCGGTGGTTAACGACCTGCGCAGCCAGGGCTTCATTGGCAACGCCACGGCCATTAACTGCAATGGCAATCCTTCAAGCGACGCGCTCATCATCGGCAAGGCCGGCGATGAGTATGCGGAATACTTTGACGTGGTTCAGGGAGCAGGCGGCACAAATCCCGCGCCGGGTATCGGCTATTCCCAACCTGCAGATTGGAAGCGCTGCCAGGGCTGCGGCCAGACCTCGCCCAATATCTGTCAGGTCAGCGGGGGTGGCACCGCTAATATCTGCCCTGTCGGCACTACCCGCGATACGACCGCGACCCTGTCCGGCGCGGACACTACCGCTACCTCCGGCTACTGGTGCAACAACGACCCATTCAGCATGAGCCAGAACGGCAATGTTCTCCTGGTCTGCCCGCCGGGCGTTTCCGGTACGGCCTTTATAGCCCAAAACACTACTGACTGTAATGTGCGGCCGGACCGCGGCACGCCCGGTTGGACATTTGAAAGCTATGGCGGTTCCACGACCCGCGCCCGAGACCCTTCCGGCACCGAGGTTGATTTTCTGGCAACTATGGTTTGCGCCAACGCTCAAACTGTTGCCGTGCCCGCGGGCAATTACACCGCCGGCTTATTTACTACCCAGGGCGGCTCCGGCACCGCGGCGATATGCAAATAGATTAAATGAAAATATTTTCCAAAAAATATCTGGCAGTCGCCGCCATCCTGGCGGTGGTGCTGGTTTTGGTTCTGCCGGAGATTGCTAATGGCAGCTTTTTCTCTATAGACAACCTATTGTTTCGTGCAGTGGCTAAGTTCGTCTTTGGGATTGTTTGGCTTATAGATTGGGTCGCCAAGGTGGTAATTTCCGTAGAGGTGTGGGTTATTGGCTTTGTGCTCAAAGTGAGCACGGGCATTATCAACTCTCCGCCGGTCCGTGCCGGCTTCCCGGTAGTTCTCGCCTTCACCAATCTTGCTTTCGTTCTTGCGCTCGTCGTCGTCGCAATTGCCACAATCGTCCGCCTCCAAAGCTATGCGATGAAGCAGACATTGTGGAAGTTGATTGTAGCCGCGGTGGTGGTAAATTTCGGTCTAATTATTGCCGGTGGCATACTGCAATTTACTGATTCTCTGTCGTTTTATTTTTTAGACACAGTTAGAGGTGCTAACACGCCTACCGCCAATATGGGTGCTGGTGTCGAGAAATTTACAAATTTTGCTAGTTCTCTAGGCGGCGCTCTCTATCCCCAGCGTCAATCAATTCAACCTAGTAGTGCATTCAGTGGCACTGCAGGAGGACAAAGCGAAGAACAATTGCGAAAAGCGTTTAACGATGACGAGCAGTCCTTTGGCGGGCTCGGCTCGCTAATTGGTACCGTGCTTTTTGCTTTGTTTTCCTCAATTTTCTCCATAATAATTCTGGGGGTTTTCGTAGTAATGCTCATTATCCGTTATGTCTATATTGCATATCTTTTAATAATTCTGCCAATTGCCTGGGCCGGCTGGATTTTTCCGGCGACGGCGCAGTACGCCTCAAAATGGTGGCATAGCTTTTTCCAACAGGCGTTTTTCGCACCGATTGTTCTCTTCTTTATGTGGGTGGCCATTCAGGCAAGCAATGCCATGTACAATTCTAATGCCTTCGAGGTAAATGTTTTCACTAGCAAGGATCAGAACCCACAACTAGGCGGAATACT
>JBBUAX010000109.1:0-6507 GCA_038058515.1 Patescibacteria group bacterium | reverse complement strand
CCGGACAGTAATGAGGTTTTCGCAGTTCAAGCAGATGTAAGCGACGAGGACCAGGTTAAAAACCTTGCACAAACTGCAGTTCAAAAATTCGGGCGGATAGACATCTGGGTCAATAATGCCGGCATCTGGATACCGCACGGGCCGGTGGAAGAAACTTCTGCGGAAAGAGCGCGAAAACTTATAAATGTGAACTTTTTGGGTACTCTCTTTGGCTGTCAGGAGGCATTAAAGCAAATGAAGCGCCAGGGCGAGGGAACAATAGTTAATGTAATTTCCATACGTGCCAAGGACCCGCGCGCCGGCGAAGTGGCATACACTGCTTCTAAATTCGCCGCGGACGGTCTGACCAAGGCATTACGAGAAGAACTCCGGTCAGCGAACATCGCGGTGCTCGGAGTTTATCCCGGCGGCATGCAGACCAATCTTTTTGAAGAAAAAATGCCGGAAAATTATAAAGAATATATGCCGCCGGAAGATGTGGCGCAAAAAATAATTGAGAATCTGAAAAACGACTCGCCGCAGGATGAACTGATAATCAAACGCAACTAATATTGGCTTTTTAGCTTCGTTAGCTTGTTAGCTTCGTTAGCTTCGATTGGGATATTCCCAACCATCGAGCCACTCTGCCCGGGTTTGCTTTTTCTCCGATTTATTGTAGATTAATAGCCAGCGCAACTGCGCGGGAGGTGCCCGGTGCTGATCACATTAATCGTTTTGGCTATTGTCGCACTCGGCGTCGCCGGTTTCTGGTTCCAGAACTGGTGGGAGAATCAGGAGGCCGCCCAGAAACTCATGATCAAGGTTCTGGGGCGGGACACCATTCCCACACCCCACGACGCCGACACCGACTTCCGCCGGGCGAACTGGGCAGATGTGGAGCTCGAGCTCCTCGCCTGCGGCATGGTCTTCGACGCCGCGCGTGCCCAGCTCCAGCAGGAATGGGATGAGGGTGCACCCGGTGAGTTCCTGGATATGGCGGAGGATGCAGCCGGCAAGGCTGAATTCGCTCTCCAGGAGCTGTACCATGCGGCGCAGCTCTATGGCTTCCCCGTCCGGCCGGACTACCTGGGGTACGCATCGGAAACGGCGCGGGAGTTTCACATCGTCCCGGCAACGGGATGATGCCATGTGTGCACAGGCCGACCACGGAGGTCGGCCTGACTCATTTTTACCCAACTTTATTCCATTATCCCGCCATGGCGTAGTAATGGAATAAAGTTGCGAGTGGGGTGTCCTTGCTGTTAGCGTTTGTAAAAAGTTGCCGGCCCACCGATATTAAGTCAGTGGGCCGTTTGCATTTTTGACTCCAGGGAACTGAAGTTGATGAGCCCCCTGTCGCTGGGCGGGAAAACAACGAGGTTTTCGTCATTCCCCGTGAGTATGAGTCGGCCGCGACGGCCGTCGTACTGGAAGTACGTGAAGCAGCCGCGGCGAACGTCGAAGACAAGGTCGGTAGGTCGCTCGGCATCGGCAAGCGGTTCCCAGCCGCCGTCCATCAGACGCGCGCCGCGTCCGAGGCCGATGACCAGAACCCCGGAATTTTTGTTGAACCAGAGGCGCTCCAGTTCAAAGCAGCGCCGGCTGTCCAACTTGTCGTATTGGACCTGGCCTCCGACGTAAGCCCGGAGACCTCCCAGGTTCTCCAGTGCCGCAAGACATATCTCTACGTCTTCCGACCTGGTGGGCATTAGCCTCGCCTTTCGTACCGTTGGGCGAACAAGTCGTAGACCCATAATCACCCACCCTTCCAAACTTCTACCCTAAACTTGCCTCAATCAGCGACCCCCGTCAAGTCAATTTTAAAGGGCGCGTGGTACAAATGATGTTTTTACATCTCCCACACGCCCTTTCTTCTCACTTCCGCCGCTTGCGCGGCTTGGGCTTTCGCGTCTTGTGGCGCTTCTTGAGGCACCGCAGGTGTACCATCCTGCGTTGAACTCGCCGACGCTTCCGCGCCGGCAGTTCCCGCGCCTCTTTGTGGCCGGGCGGAACGAACCGCACCTTGCCCACCTTGCGGCCGCCCTCCTCGCCCCAGAGAACGACTACGCCGTTTAAGCGAGTGAGGTTGTCCATGCCACGCAAGTCAACCAAGAGGACGTTGCGGGCAAATCTCTTCCACTTCCCGCTTGGAAGGAAAGCAACCGCTCGCTTTAGCCCCACCTTGAGGCCGGTGCCAGTCGGCCAAAGGGACTGGATCTCGCCAACCACTGTTCCGCCATCGTGCGGAATGTGCACCTGTCCGCCGAGGAACTTACCGAGTTCCGCCGGCTGGTGCGCCAGCGAGATCGGCTTTTCCGTCCCTTCCGGCAGAACGAGCTGCTCGTGGAGTCGGCCAGCCACGTCCCGCAGGAAAACACGGAAGCTCAGCTGTCCTCTCCCCTCCAGAAGCGTCTGGAGTTGCTCCGGGGTTACATCCCAGCGCGGATGCTGCTTGCTGTCTTCGTCGCGGCTCTCTCCTTCGGCCGCATACACATCCGAACCGAGCAATCGTGCGATGGCTCCGTTGGTCTCAGGGGTCCCGGGCTCCACGCACCACTGGTGGAAAACTGATACTTGAAACACGGTTGCTCACCTCCTCCCGTCCTCGATGGACAATGAACGCGAAGTTTCTATCTTAATACATACCCGCCGGAAGTCATATCGTCAAGTCAGCGGTGCAAAACCAAAATAAAATGTTAAAATTAAACAGCAAGGATGAAAAACATATTCAAAAAGCTCGGCCCCGGACTCATAACCGGCGCGTCCGATGATGACCCCTCCGGCATTCTCGTTTACCTCCAGGCCGGAGTAATTTTGGGTTTTAAAACGCTGTGGACTGCGCTTTTTACCATTCCGTTAATGTATGCCGTCCAGGAAATGTGCGGCCGCATTGGCTTGGTGACCGGCAAAGGGCTGATGCGTCTTATTAAAGAAAATTATCCGCGCACAGTTCTCTACTTTATCGCCGCAATTTCCATCGGGGTGATTGTTGTAAATATCGGCGCTGACCTTCTGGCCGTCGGCGCGATTTTGGAACATCTTACCCGCATCAGCCGGTTGGTATGGTTGCCGCTCGCCGCCGCGGTCATTCTGGTTTTAACCGTATTTCTTTCCTACCACCGCTTCGTCCAGCTTATGAAATGGCTTTTGCTCTCGCTTGTTTTCTATGTCGTTGCCGTTGTCTATATCGGCGCGGACTGGAGCGCGGCGCTTAGGGCCACTTTCCTGCCGTCTTTAACCTGGTCCAAGGAATCGGCACTTTATATTGCCGCCATTCTCGGAGCGACAATTTCACCGTATTTGTTTTTCTGGCAGGCCAATGAAGAGATCGAGGAGGAAAAAGAAGTTATGGCCGAAAAACATCTGCAGCAGTTCACCGTCACCAAGCACGAACTCAAACTGCTTAAAGAAGATACTTTTGTCGGCATGCTCTCGTCCAATGTCATCACCTGGTTCATAATTGTCGGGGGCAGCCAACTTGCGCTTTTCTACGGCGTCCGGGAAATCTCCAGTTTTGACCAGGCCGCGGAAGTGCTCCAGCCGGTTCTCGGAAATTTTGCCTATCTCGTTTTTGCTCTGGGGCTTATCGGTACCGGATTCCTGGCTATTCCCATCTTGGCCGGCAGTGTCGGCTACGGCCTGGCGGAGATATTTAATTGGCAGGAGGGCATTAATCTGCCCTTTCGCAAGGCCCGCGGCTTCTATCTGGCCATCATCGCCGCCACCATTAGCGGAATGCTTATAACCCTTGCCGGCATTGACCCGATAAAACTCCTTATCTACACCGCAGTTTTATATACCATCATCACTCCCCCCCTAATCTGGATAATCCTGCGTTTGAGCAACAATCCGAACATCATGGGCGCGAGCCGGAACGGTCTCTTATCCAATTTTCTGGGTTATCTGACCCTGGGCGTCACCACTTTGGCCGCCGCCGCCTATTTAATTTCGCTTTTATAAACCCGCCCACCTTTACGAATAGGATTCTAGTTATTTATCGCTTCGCCAGGATATTTAACCACCCACTCACCGATTTACACACGCGTCTTTCTGGAAAGGTGGGAGGGTAAATCGCTGTTCTTCAGGTCTGTCCTGTTTTTTGGTATAATTCAGCCGCCATGACCAACTTCCTTAAGAACCTGTGGGCTAAAGCCCGACAGCGTCCGGTTATAAGCATAATCTTGGTGATTATAGTCATTGCCGTCGGCAACTATTTCCTGCGCGGCCGGAGCGGCGAAGAACCGACGCTCGCACGCGTAGAGCGCGGCCGAATTATCCAGGAAGTGAGCGTTACCGGCAAAACCACGCCGATGGACAATATTGAGCTGGCCTTTGAGAAAACCGGCCGAATAAGCGGCGTGCGAGTTGAAGTTGGCGACCAAATCGACGCCCGAGTAATCCTTATGTTCCAGGATTCCTCCGAACTTAATGCCCAACTTCAGCAAGCCCGGGCAACTATCGCCAGCCAACGGGCCAAATTAGATGAGCTTGTCCGCGGCGCCCGCATCGAAGATATTGAGATAAAAAAGGCGGAATTGGCCAAGGCCACCCAGGATTTGAATAACGAATATGCCGGCGTATACGACGTGATCCAGGATGCCTATACCAAGGCCGATGATGCGGTACGCAAACAGATCAACGATATTTTTATAAACGATGAAACTTCCAGTCCGCGCCTGACCTTTATGGTAGTCGACGACCAGAAAAAAATCAATGCGGAATCCGGAAGGTATCTGGCCAGCACCGACCTCAAAAACTGGCAAAATCAGATATTTTCGCTAAGCAGCCAAGCGCCGGAAACCGAACTGAGCCAAATATTAGTCAGTGCCCAAACCCATCTGGAATATATCCGCTCCTTCCTGAATATGGTCAATGCTGTGGTCGTCGGCGCCGTCTCTCTGCCGGAAGCGACCTTGTCGTCGTACTTAACCAGTTTGGGCACCGCCCGCACCAACGTGAATACCACCCTGACCAACGTCAACCAGCAACAGCAGGCCATTGCTTCCCAGGCGCTGGTTGTCTTGCGTATCCAAAACGAACTGAACCTGAAACTTGCCGGCACCGCTCCGGAAGAATTGAACGCCCAGCGCGCCCAAGTGGAGCAAGCCGAAGCGGCGGAGCTTACCCTCCGGGCGCAATTGGCCAAAACTATTTTGACCTCGCCGATTGCCGGCACCATTACCAAGGTGGAGGCCAAGGTTGGCGAAATCGTTGCCGCCAATTCTCCGATAGTCACTGTCATTTCCAAAAGCAATCTACAAGTTGAAGCCAATATCCCCGAAGCAGATATAGCCAAAATCGAGGTCGGTAACCAGGCCAATATCACTCTGGATGCCTACGGCGAGGATGTCATATTCCGGGGCAAGGTTTCAAGCATTGAGCCGGCGGAAACAATGGTGGAGGGCGTGGCTACTTACAAGATTAAAATACAGTTTGACGAAAGCGACCCGCGGGTTAAATCCGGGATGACCGCCAACGTAGACATTATCGCCGACGCGCGCGACAACGTCCTTTTCCTACCGCAACGCTCGGTCTTCACTCGCAACGGCAGCAAATTGGTCATGCTTTACATCTCCGCGGGCAAAAGCGAAGAGCGCGAGATTAAAACCGGTCTGCGCGGCTCGGACGGCAACATAGAAATAATCTCCGGCCTGAACCAAGGAGATATGATTCTTCGCTCGCCGGAATAACCATAGCGAATTAGCGTGATACCAATATGCGAATGTCACCGCCCATATCCCGAACTGCGAAGCAGGAGGTTAAAGGGCTCGCCTCGCTGGAGCTTTGGCGGAAGCGGGCGCGATCCCGCTACTTCTTGTTATAATGAGCAGCACAAAGCATGTTTGGGGATATAGGCGGGATCCTCGCCCACTTGCTACTCACTTCGTTCGTGAAGTGGCGGGACGTGCGAATGATACAAATAATGCGAATTATTAGTATCCATTCGTATCATTAGTAAAATTAGTATATTAGTATCGTAAGTTATATGTCTTTAATCGAAGTTGACTCTCTCCGCAAAACCTATACCAATGAGGACGTAGAAACGCACGCCTTGGACGGCGTGAGTTTCGCCATAGAACCCGGGGAGTTCCTGGCCATCATGGGACCATCCGGCTCGGGCAAATCCACTTTGCTCCATATTCTTGGATTTCTAGACCGCTATACGAGCGGCGAGTATTTTTTTGACGGCAAGGAAATGTCCGACTACGTCGAAGAGGAGATGGCTCATGTGCGCAACAAAAAAATGGGCTTTGTTTTCCAGTCCTTTAACCTTCTGCCGCGCACCAGCGTCCTCAACAACGTCAAGCTCCCCCTTCTTTATTCCGGAGTTCCGGAACACAGATGGGATAAGATGGCCAAGGAAGCGGTAGAGGCAGTTGGCCTTAGCCATCGGCTGCATCACGTGCCCTCCCAGCTTTCCGGCGGCGAGAAACAGCGCGTGGCCATCGCCCGGGCGCTTATCCTCACACCGCAGATAATTTTTGCCGATGAACCGACCGGCAACCTGGATTCCAAGTCCGGCCAAAT
>JBBUAX010000108.1:0-2099 GCA_038058515.1 Patescibacteria group bacterium | reverse complement strand
AGAAGACGCCAGCAGTTACTAAAGCCAGGACCCGCAAAGCGCCGGTACGCAAGCCGGTCAAGCGGCGTAAAGCGCCGAAGCGCAAGCCGGTCAAGCGGCGTAAAGCGGTACGGCGTCCGGCGGTCAAGCGGCGTAAAGCGGTCAAGCGTAAAGTCTCGGCTCGCTAAGGTCGGAGTCCTGGCCGGAGTCACGGCGGCGGCGGCGGCGGCCGGAGTGGGGTTGAAAACTTATGTCGATAATTCAGGCGGCCTGCAAGCAATTCTCGACAGCCTGAAAGCGGGCTTTGGTATCGGCGGGGTGTCCGGGGCGATAGCTGGTGGGCTGGGAGTTTTGGCCGCTCCAGCCATGACGGGCGGGACGACTGCTCCCATAACGCCGGCTCAGGCCGAGCAACTATTCCAGTCCCCGGTTTACCATGTTCCGGAGTTACCAGGTGGCGGGCCGATATATCCTGCCGAGCTTGCCAGGACCGGCGCTGAGATGGAAAGTTATTTTAACGCATAACACAAAAAGCTTAATTAAAATAAGGGAGGAATAAATCATGGCAGCTACAAGCGGTTCTGCGAGGTTTCAGGGGCAGTCTGGAAGGTCGTACGTAAAAGCGATTTATGTCAGTGACGCCACCGGGGTGACGGTAGAATTCGACAATGGGAGCGGCGCTAACGCCAACGGGGATTTGAACGCACAGTTTCCGGAGCCGGTGTACCTGGCTGATGTATCGCTGGGAGCGCAGACGACCGTAACGCAACTGGTTATAACCAGAGATGGCGTGCAGACCGGCGACACGCTATTCATCGCCAATCAACTTGCCTCAGTCGCTAATAGAGTCGGGCTGGCTATACCTATCCCGCGCGGTAGCCGGGTAGGCATACTGCAGTTGACGTAACATGGAAATCAGAGCAGGGACCCCGAGCTCCGTTGCTGTGGGGACAACGGCAGTCCTGGTCGTGGGGAGAAACCCTACCAGGGTAATGCTGGCGCTGGTAAACACCGGGGCAGTAAACCTCACTATCGGCCTGGGCAGTGCCCCGGTTGACGGCGCGGGTGTTGTTTTGTCGGCCAGCGGGGGATCGTTTTTGATTGACGGCAACAATCCGTTTTTCGATGGGGTGTACGCTATTTCGTCCGGGGCTGGGACTACGTTGGCGTACCAGGAAACGGGGCGTGGGTAGCCTCAACAATCCCGTTAATGCCGCCGCGCTGATTGCGGCTCATGCGGCCGTAACGGCGACTCATGGGTCGACGGCCCTGGCTGGCGTCAAGTCAGGCGGCTATACAGGGAATGATGCTGTTAACAGGGCGATTCCTCATGGGCTAGGCGTTGTCCCATCCCTGGTAATCATCCAGGAACTATCGAACGCCTGCGGAATTGCTCATATAGTGGCGACAGCGTTCATCTATTATGTCGCCGGCTCCGGCGCCGTTGGTAGTGTTCTCGCCGTTACTACCCCGGACGCGACTAATTTTTACGTCGGTAATGCAACCGCACAGTCGTACTCGGGGAACTCCTCAGCGAGATCCTATCGATGGGCGGCCGTAGGTTGAAAAATGAAGCTAAAAAAATCATCGATAGCTTGTCATAACGCATTTCTATGCGTAGGATGACCAAGAACAGGCTTGATTTGGGAAAGTTGAACTCTAGTAAGGGGGGCGACAGGCATGACTAGGCTAACAGTAACCGAGGACCGGAGACAGCTACAAGATAAAATTACTCAGCGTTGGGGGCAACGGGTCCTCTCGGCCAGGAAAGTTCTCTGTAGGACGTGCCGAGATGCAGAGGACGGCGATATTTGTAAACACAACTTAATACCCGTTACGCTCGAGGGGTTGCCTTGCCCGTACTACGCAGTAGGGCTTTCAGCATTTGAACAAACCTAGTCATTATCCACGCTACCGCATCAGCGTAACCTAATAAGTTTAATCCCGGTGCGGTGGGATGCCCGATAAGCGGAAACGGTACATTAAAAAGTGAATAGACCTACCCAGTGGAAGCAACGGCTTTCGGCATCACGCTCGAAGCGAGTGAGGCCGAAAACGGATTGCCCCGCAGGGATAGACTCGATAGCAAGCGCGTTTGACTATGGAGACGGGAGTGAGGG
>JBBUAX010000107.1:0-1845 GCA_038058515.1 Patescibacteria group bacterium | reverse complement strand
ATATTGATTAGTTTCGGCGACGGCGGTCTTCAATTCCCTTCCTCCATCGCCCCTTCTCCAGACGTAGACGTATTTTTCCCCGCCGGCAAGCCAAGCGACAGATTCGACATTAATCCCCAGGTCGCGGAACTGCGAATTTTTCGCCAAATACAGCCGGAGATAATCCCCGTCATAGCCCGCGGTTTTTCCAACGGTAATAAAATTATTGCCGGAATCCGGCCAAAGCACGCCTTCAATCATTTGGACGTTAGGTATGGACAAAACTTCTTCGCTTTTTCCAACCAAAGCATTGCGGTATAACTGGCCGTAAGCGTCAAAATAATAAATCCGGTCCTGCCCAAAAGACAATATTGGGTTCATCGCCGCCCGTTCGCTGATAGCGACGATGGCGTTGTCGAAAGCCTTTCCCCCGTCGGGCGATGATTGGCCGTTTAGACCGACTTTTTGCCATAAACCTGATAGTTGCTCGCTCCCGCCGAAGATCAGCGCATAAACGGCAAACAAGACGATTATTACGATTAAAATAATGCCGAACAATACAAGTTTTTTCATATAAATGTTTTAACGATAAATATATACAAAAAAATTTTAATTTCGGTCGCAACCCGCGGCGGTGACATGCACATGGGTTGCAGCCGCGGAAGTGCAAGCAGCGAAATTACTGCTGGCGTCTTCACAACGAGCGCCGCTAGGCTGTTTAGCCCCGCAGGCATTGGCCGCGGCGATTATCTGATCGCCTAAAGCGCCTGTTGTCCTGAAATCCAACGCCAAAGCGCCCTGGCTGCCGGTAGCGCCGCCGTAATGGCAAGAATTTTGAGTATGGGAGCAGGTAACGCTGCAAAGCGGCTGGCCTCGGGTTACATTACAAGCCGGATAAGTCTGGTCATAAGTATACGGCGGAGGCAATCCCCTCGCGGCTGGAACTCGATTGTAGACGCAGGCGATTAAATTCACCAGCTCTGGCGCTTCTTGGGATACAAGCGGAGTATTAAATTGCTGTGAGTATTGCTGTAATTGGTCCGCCGTGCAAGAACCACCGGCTGTTCCGCCCGGCGTTCCTTCCGGAATGGCAAAATGCGCGCAAACATCTACCGGAGCCCAGCCGACCCAAGAGGCGACCGTGGATGCACCCCGGCCGGCTGTCCCAACAATTCCCGATTGATTGCATATTGCTATTAAAACCGCAAAAAGCAGAAGAAAAACCGCGAGTATCGCCAAAAATATCAAAATGATTATGCCGACGGTGGCCCCCACCGCCGTGCCCGCTCCTGCCACGGCGACGCCTCCGGTCGCCGCGCCGCCCGCAACAGCGCCTCCACCAGCCACCATGGCACCTCCGGCGACCACCGGAGCCGCCGCTTCGCCCACGCCGGCAACCGTCCGGCCGGCCGTGGCGGCACCCCGGCCCATGACTTGATCCCTCATCTTTTCATTCGCACAATTATTTGCCTCTCGCTCCCACGCTGGCTGACCTTCAACCGGCCCTTCCCCCCCTGCCTTTTGCTGGCGCTCCTGCAACCGTTTTTGCGCCCGCGCTTGGGCTTGCTCACGATTTAATTCTTCCTTGCGCTCTCGTTCAATCTCGTCTCTTGTCCTGTCTTTCGATTCCTCCCGCCGTTCTTCTTTCTCTTCGCGCCTTCGCTGTCTCTCTTCTTCCTCTTGCGCTTCTTTTTCTGCCGCCTCCGCCTGAATAATATCAATCATACTCGGCCCTTTCGCTTGTTGCCGCCGCGCTCTTTCCTTTTCCGTTTTTTCGTCTAAATAAGTAGGCACAAAAAATTTCTAATTAACCCCAGTAGCAGAACAAGGTTCGCTACGGGGCAGGCCTAATTGACCTAATTATTC
>JBBUAX010000106.1:0-2425 GCA_038058515.1 Patescibacteria group bacterium | reverse complement strand
CGTCCGAGGTTGTTTGCCTCCCGCGGGCCATCCAGCCCGACTACCACTACGACACCGTTCTCGCTGCATAGTTGCACCACTTGTTCATCCACAAGCACGCCGTTTGTGGTAAGCAGGAGATTGGTCTCCAGCGGGAGATGTCCCAACCGGCGAAGGCGACGCAGATACTCCAGCACCGTTTTGAGAACGGGAAGGTTCAGAAGCGGCTCTCCTCCGTAGAAGATGATGGAGTACGACTCTGCTTGTTCGTCATCCTTGATGTGCCTCAACCACAAGTCAACGCCTGCCACGGCATCCTCGTGGGACAGCAGCACTTCTCCACGGCGCTTCGCAATGTGTGGGATGGGGCAGTAGCTGCATTCCAAATTACATCCCTGCGCCAACATCAGATAGAGGATAGTGGTGCGGTTGAGCTTGCGCTCCAGACGCGACCTGGCGCACGCCCATTCGAGGTCGTCCTCGCGGGATGACTCGATGAGCAGCTGACGCAAACGCAGTGCTTCGAAGAGGTTGGCGGACTGGGGCGAGGGAGAGCCCACGAATTTCCGCCACTCTTCGCGATTCAGGTAGAGCGGTTGGGGATGCAGTTCGTGAAAAACCGCAACCGAATCCTTACTCTCCCGAACCCTTAGGTAACGGGAAAATTCATACATAGCTCCTCCTCAAATGACAAGCAGGTTCCCCGCAACGCGCGAGGAACCTGCTTCCCTGTCTTCGTGCGTCGTTACTGGCTCCGCCGCTGCCGGATGACCTCAACGAGCTCGTTCTGCTGGTCGCTCGTGAGCGTCACCTGGCTGCCGCCGTCGTCCCGAATAACAGCCGCGCCGTCCGGGCCGAACTCCACCGTGGGGCAGCACCCCTGCACGCCGCACAGCCGGATGACTGTGCGTTCTTCCCGCCGATCCTGGCCATCCATGGCCATTTCTCCTTGATGAGGTTGACAACGCTCGTCCCGCCTTGTACGAGACTGCTAACAAAAATCTAACATATTGTGCCGATGTCAACAACTGATAAGATAAGGATATGAAATTAGTGCTTCTTTATGGTCCACCGGCGGGCGGCAAGCTGACTGTGGCTAAGGAGCTTGCCCGTAAAACCGGCTATCCCATTTTTCACAATCATCTCACTGCCAATTTGGCCTCCGCCATTTTTCCGTCCGGCACCCGCGCCTATTCCGACCTAGCGGAAGAATTAAGAATTACCTGCCTACGGGCCGCGATCCACAATCGCCTACGCGGACTGATTATGACTTTCGCCTACGGCGTAGAGACATATAAAGGCAAATCCGACAACCGATTTATAAAACGGATGGCGAGGATTATACGAAGAAGCGGAGGGGAAGTTTATTTCGTGCGACTCACCGCCAGTCCACAGGAACTCTCCAGGCGCGTTTCTGCCCCCAAACGCCGGAAGGACGGCAAGCTTACGAATCCCCGCTTGTTAAAATATATAATTCGCAAATATCGAATGTATCGGCCAATACCCGGAATACAAAGCATGACCGTGGACACGACCAGTGTCTCGCCAGCTAAAACTGCCAAGCTAATCAGGCAATATTGCCGTATTTAGTCCCCTACTCCAGATACGAAAGTATCTCGGATACGTTCTTGTTCAAATCCGCGGTTTTTTCCATATAGCCGACTGCGCCAATGGACATGGCGTGCTGCAAGTCCTGCACGCGCTTGGCCGGTATGCCGACACTGCTCAAAAAAACAACTTTGGTGTTCTTTATCTCCGGGTCGTCTTTAACTTTCAATATCATATCCGCGCCAGTCATGCCCGGCATGGCCATATCCAAAACAACCAAATCCGGCTTAAGCGCTTTTATTTTGGCCAAACCCTCTTCCCCGTCCAAAGCCGTTTCCACGCTCAAACCCACCGCCTGCAACTTGGTGGACATTATTTCCAGAAAATCCTGCTCATCGTCTATAAGCAGGACCAACTTGTGCGCATCCATTGTGGTATCCATTTAAGTACTAATATTATACCAAACCGAAAAAAATTATTTAACCTGGGCTAATTCCAGATAGAAAGTTGAACCCTTGCCCTCGCCGCCGGATTCCGCCCAAATTCTTCCGCTATGGGCTTCCACTATCTTGCGGGCGATATAAAGCCCCAGACCGGTGCCGCGGATCTCTTTTTTGACCCGCTCGTCCCGCACGAACTCCTCAAAAAGCTGCGGCAAAAGCGCCGAAGCGATGCCCAGGCCCGTATCTTTCACAGATAAAAGCGCCTTGCTCTCTCTGTCTTCCAGTTTCACCGCCACAAAACCGCTGGGCGTGTACTTGATAGCGTTGTCCACCAGATTTTGCACCACTTGTTTCAGTTTCTGGCCGTCGGCATTCACCCAAAATTCCGGTTTTTGGGATATGAACTCCAGCTTGATTTTTCTCTCCATGGCCAGCGGCCGCAGTTCTTCCACCAG
>JBBUAX010000105.1:0-2884 GCA_038058515.1 Patescibacteria group bacterium | reverse complement strand
GGCAACTCTGCGACCGGTTTGGACGTTTTGAGCAAGATCGTCTACATTTCCGCCACCGCCTCGGACAGCAAAAAAGACGATCTCTATGTCGTGGACGCGACCAACGGGGAGGACCCATTTGTAGTCGGCAGCACTAACACCGGTCCGGGGCTTAATGGCGTGGATGCTGCCGGGACTTACGCTTATGTGGCGAACAACAAAACCAGTGATCAGCTTCAAATAATTGACGTAAGCAATCAATCCGCACCCACCTCTACTTCTTCGTTTACGCTTCCGGGCGTATCCGGCAGCGGCGCGGTGGGCTGGAGCGTGCTCTACTACGGCGGCAAGGTGTACATCAGCACTAAAAAGGCCAGCGGGCCGGAATTTCACATCATAGATGTTTCCAATCCGGCTTCGCCGGCAAGTTTGGGCAGTAAGGAGATCAATGCGGATGTGAACGCCATAACTATAAACGGCAATATTGCATATATTGCCACCTCCGACACCGAAGAACTCAAAGCTTTAGACATAAGCAATCCGGCGAGTATCGTCCAAGTCGGAGGATACAGCGCCCCCGGCGACTCCGAGGACGGCAAAAGTTTTTCCATCTTCGGCAACAAATTGTATATGGGGCGGCTTGTAGGCGGCGACCACGATGACCACCACGAACTGCATATCTTGGACATCTCCAGCAGCACCACTCCGCAGAATTTGGGTTCCAAGGATATTGCGGCAAGCGTGAACGGCTTGGTCATTCGCGACGGCCTGGCCTTTCTCGGTACTTCCGATTCCAACAAGGAGTTTCAGGTGTGGGACGTAAGCAATCCCCAAGACATAGAATTTTGGAGTTCGTTTAATTTCCCGCAAGTGGCCACCGGAGTCGATTATGAAGACAATCTGGTTTATGTGTCGGTGCGTTCCAATGACGCCCTGCGGATTGTGACCTCGCAGTAGTTGTAGAAGCAGAATAACGCGGATGATAAGCGGAGAAACGCGGACAGGAAATCGTTAGAAGCAGGGGGTGCGAATAATGATATGAATTATAAATTAAAAGATAAGTTGCAAGGCGGGTTCACTCTGCTGGAAGTGGTTATTTATGTCGGTTTAGTGGCGGGGGCGTTGAGCTTGGTTATTGTCATGTTTTATTCACTGCTGGACAGCGAGCGCCGCAACGGTAATCGCATGGCGGTGGAAGCCGAGGCCAATTTTCTGATGCATAAACTAAGCTGGGCTCTAACCGGCGCGCAGTCGGTGAGCCAGCCGGCAGTCGGCGCGACTTCGACTACTTTGTCGCTCACCAAGTATAATTTTGCCGGAAATCCGCTGGTGTTCGATCTGGCTTCCAGCAGCGTACGCCTGGGGCGTGCCGGCGGCGAGATTGTTCCGCTTACGAGCGGCCGGGTGGCGGTAACTGCTTTGGTTTTTGAACATTTATCTTCCACGCCCAGCCGGGCGGAGGGGGTGAATTTCAAGGTGACTATCCGGGGCACGGCACCCGGATTCCCGATTGCTTCCACTACCCTGGACAGCACCATTTATTTGCGCAAATGACCAAAGGACTTGTCCTGAGCTTGTGGTTCGGCTGTGCTCACCACCCTGAGCGGAAGTCGAATGGGTCGAAAGGATACATCGCACTGGTTTCCTCGCTTTTAATAAGCGCGGCCATACTGGTTCTGGTAACCACCGTGGGTTTGACTTCGTTCTTTACGCGCAGTTCTTTGTCCGACGCCTCGCTTAAGACCCAAAGCCGGGCACTGGCCGAGGCCTGCGTGCAAAAAGCCCTTTTGAGCATTGCCGAGAATCCCGGATATGCCGGAAACGAAACGGTGCCGGTCGGCGGCGAAAGTTGTCGTATAATTTCGGTGGTGGCCAGCGGCACGGACAAAGTAATTTCTACCACCGCCAACTTCCGCAATTCCGTGACCAATTTCAAAGTGGAGTCCGCGCCCACGGCGATTGTCAGCTGGGAAGAATTATCCAAATTTTAAAGCCATGCCGCCGAACCGAAGGGGATATACGCTGCTGGAAATAGTAATCACCCTGGGCATAATCACCATTCTTCTGGCCATAACCTTGGTCTTGTCCAATCCCGGCAAGCAATTTTCCAAAGCGCGTAATACCGAGCGCTGGTCGGAAGTGAATATTATCGTGAACGCCATTGGCCAAAACATATCCGACAACCGCGGCCAGTTTGCTTGCGTTACCGGGGCGGCGCCGACTTCAAGTATTAAGATGGCCTCGGCCACCAGCACCTATAACATCGCGCCCTGTCTGGTGCCGACCTATCTGGTAATTATGCCGTATGACCCGACAGCCACCAGCTCGCATTACGTGAGTAATTCCGATTACGACACCGGATATTTCATTTTGCGAAACGCGACCAGCGGGCGAATCACCGTAAGCGCGCCGTCGGCGGAACTGGGCGAGGCGATTTCAGCGACGCGATGAACCGCTCCCAACCTACGAATTATCCGAATCTACGAACTATGGGCAGAGCTTCATTTACGTTGATAGAGCTCCTTATAGTTATTGCCATCGTTGCGGTTCTCTCTACCGTCGCCATCCTGGTCTTGAACCCCGCCGAGCTCCTGAAACAAGCCCGGGATGGTAATAGGTTATCCGACCTGAACACTATAAATAAAGCCCTGCAGTTATATGACTGGGACATAGGCGGTTCTCTGGGTACGGCCTCCACCACTTATATATCTATCCCGGACCCGGCGGCCACCTCCAGCCAAGGCACCTATTGTACGGGTATGGGTTTACCTGCCTTACCCTCGGGCTGGTCTTACCGCTGTGCCCACCCCAATAACTACCGCAAGGTAGACGGCAGCGGCTGGCTACCCCTGCCTTTTACCAATCTAACCACCAAATCACCCTTGGCCTCCTTACCGGTAGACCC
>JBBUAX010000104.1:0-2956 GCA_038058515.1 Patescibacteria group bacterium | reverse complement strand
CTTTGACAGAAAGGAGGCCGCTATGCGCCTCGGCGGTATGGGTCCGCACAATTACGGTGGTGGCGGGAGCGGTCACAGCGCGATGACCGCCCCCGCCACTGCAACGCCTTTGTGTCTCTCGATGCGAATAGGAGGGTGTCATGGGCAATGCCTGGAAGAAGTTGCAGCGTCTTACGTCGGTCCGTCGTGTAGTCGGCCTGATCCCTTCGGGTTCGGCAACAATCGACTTTGTATTCTTCATCTGTCCTCGGATGAAAGCTGGTGGCTACTGGCTTAACAAAGATAGGACGGGATTGGAGACGAAGTATGTGCCGGGTCTGAACATCAGTACCAGGGATCGAGTTAAGCGAGTCGAAACCTTTGTGGCCGAAGCAAGAAAGTTCGGTCTCGCTGGTTTTTCAGTCAGCGCGATTATTTCCGACGCTGACGCACTCGTCCTTTTCTCCGTTCCCGTCTCGCCGGCGCCGCCACCATCGGAACGGGAAGTGGGGTTTCCGGTATACGCCAACTACGAGGCGGTCAGGCGGAATCTCCCGATTTGGGAAGCTTTTTGTCGTTCGGAGACATGGCTTCAGGGGGTGACCAGAGAAGCTGTCGTACGAGAGAGAAAGAGGTTGAAGGAACTGGTTATTCAGTTCCCGGCCCCAGTTGTGGAGGACTTCGTCAAGCGGGTTTTTGCCGGTTTCGCACTGGACGGCCTGCTTTTGCGTAGGGGTGAGTTAGGGCCGAAAAATCCCGTGATCCTCGGAGTGGAAAGTCCCGGCGTGGCTCTACTCCAAAACGCGGCGCTTCCGCAGGGAGAACAGGTGCCAGTAGTTGAGTTGCGGTGAATACGGCGAAGGAGGGAATACGACTCCCTCCTTCGCCTAGCGTCTTAAAAACCAACATGAAAACTAAATTAAATATTCGGAGGAGAATTAATGAAATTATTGTATCCATCGAACAAAGGTCGCAGATGCCAATAGAGAATGTCGGTCTTATTAAGCGATACCTGCGGGAATCGTTGATTAGTGGTAAAAAGATCACCTTTTACGACTGGGAATGCCCGCCCCGTTTTCTAGATCGTGACCGGGATGGCAGGTTATTTGTTAACTATGATGTAAACCTAAAAAGTATCTTTCGGGGAGGACGAGTTGATCGCTTTACGGAATTACCCAAGGTAGTGGAATACAAGCAGCAGGAAAAGAGAAACCTGCAATTTTTACTTGATCTTGGCATCCGTTTCCGTTTTGTAAAACTAATCGCTGATACGAATCTTTTCTATCTTACGCCCGAGAGCTTGGCGATTGGGCGTGCGGCTGAACTTGAAGAGAAAATGTGTGAGTTCCGGCTTCGGGTCAAGGATGAAATGAAAGATTATCCGGGCAACCCCGAAGTTTATCGATTTACCAAACTTATGCGAAAGTATGTTGAGGAATATGACCAAAACTTTAAATATGCGTTGAATATTCTACAATCATCACCCGACAAACTTATTTCCAAAAGCGCTTTTTTAGGGCAGCTCCGGAGAACCAGAGAGCACGTTGGCTGGCAGAGCAAGAAAGAAGTTCTGCGGTTCAGCTTAAAAACTATTGCCACCTATGCAGCGGAAGGCGTGGTATTTGGGAAGCTTAGTGCGGGCGCATTGCCAAATTGTGTTTGGCTAAATCCCTACGAGGCAGATCGAAGGACGGTAGAAATAACTAATTGTCTTAGGAGAAAGAGGGGACTACCGGATCTGCCGATTATATTTCCGTACCAATCTTAGAATATCGCCCCGGACGCCTTTTTGGATTTCTTGCTACAGTCCCCGTGCTTTCTGGGCTTTTTGCAATAAGAATGCCTTTATTTCTTCGGCCTGTTCTTTTCTAAACCCTGGCAGGACCAATTCCGAGCCGGACGCCTCTCCGGCGGTTTCTATGGTTACGCTGTATAGGCCGAACAAGCGATCAAAAACACCCTGGGAAATGTTTATGTTCTGGACGCGATTATAGTAGAAATGAGAGATAGATTGGGCTATAACTTGTGTTCTTACGCGGCCTGCTTCCGGGCCGAGTTCGAATTCAAAGTTTCCAATAAATAATCTCATGTAGACAAAAGCCAACGCCTGGATCGTTATATAGGTGCCGGCAACTATGGCTCCGGTTGCCGGAAATTCTGGTGCAGCTATTTTAACGAAGGCATACATGAACAGTGCTATTACCCCCCAAATCACTAAAGAGCTAGTCATGCCTGCCCATAGGAATAGTGGTGCCAAGGGATGGGTTTTGGAAGATATTTCTGCCATTGCAATCGTAGGATTCTCGTCTGGAGTGACTAGTGGTTGCGGAACCGGGCTTTGAAGTTCTGGATGCGGCTGGTTTTTGGCGCGGTCGTTTAAGAAGTCAACCAGTTTTTGGGCATTTTCTCGCTTTAGGCCGTCAACATGGGAATAGAAACCGGACTTTTCTCCTGCGGTTTCGTAATGAACATCATAAAGACCGAAAACCCTGTCCCAGAAATCCTGATCTATGTAGATGTTTTGGAGCCGATTGTAGCGCACGAAACCAGTGGCTCGGCTAATCACTCCCTTGCGGATCTCGGCCTTATCTTCCTCGAAGTTGTAGTAATAGAGTTTGTAGTAAAAATATTCATATATGATCTTGATGATGGCCGGAGCTATAGCGAAAGTTAGTAAAGCTAATCTTAGCCACCATAGCTGCCATGCAAATACAGGGTTTGTCTCCCCTAGCAAATTGGGGCCAGTAGTAGCTTGATACATATTCTGGAGCACCCACCAAAAAACAACCAGCATAATAGCAGACCTTATGACGCTGGGAGCGGACTTTTTGACGACCTTAAGCGGACTTAGGGGTAAATTTACAGAGTTATACATACCATAATTTTATGCTTTTTTGCTGAATGCTTCCACTATCGTATCTAGGTCCCCGTCCAGGATCTTCTGAATATTGTGGAATTTTTTGCCGATGCGGTGGTC
>JBBUAX010000103.1:0-5484 GCA_038058515.1 Patescibacteria group bacterium | reverse complement strand
AGAATCTGCGGGAGCAATTATCGGTGGACATAACGAACCTTACCAACCTGCACAAGACCTTAAACGAAAAAGTGGACACGGTTAAAGTCAAGAAAGGCGAGATTGAATTCCGCAAGCAAAACACCCTAACCCGCAAATCGCTGGTGGAAGAACAGTCGGAAACGCGCAAAGTCATTTTGACCCAGACCAGAAACAAGGAAAGTGCCTACGAACAGCAACTTATGGAACTAAGAAAACAGCAGGATGAAATCTCCGTCGCTATTTCCGAGATTGAAGACCAACTGCGGGCGGAATTTAACTTCGACTTACTGCCGACCAAGCGTCCCGGCGTTCTGACCTGGCCGGCAACGGTGAAGGTTAATGGAGACAAGAGTACCCGGTGTTTTAAAGAGCGTTCAGGTTCCATCGGCGTCCCCGGCGGCGTAGGCGTCATAACCCAGTGTTTCGGTACGGTTTCCTATCTCTATGGCGGCAAACCGCACAATGGTCTGGATATCGGTCTACCCATCGGCACACCGATCTTCGCCGCGGACGACGGAGTGGTGCTGGCGGTGGACAACAACGATAAAAGCAGTTGGAGAAAGTACCAGTACGGAAAGTACGTCTTAATTCAGCATCCCAACGGTCTGGCTACCATTTATGCCCATCTTTCCCGGCAGGTCGTGAGCAGGGGCGACAGCGTGAGCCGCGGTCAGCTTATCGGTTATTCCGGCAATACTGGCTATTCCACCGGCCCGCATGTGCACTTGACCTTGTATTGGGCCCCGCGTGGTATTTGTCCGTCCGCCACGTCCAATCCGATTGACTGCATCCTGCTGAAATCCATCCCGCCCGCAGCCGGCCTTGTCCCGATCGGCGTAGTAATCGCACCAGAGGATTATCTGTAGCAGCTACGAAATACAAAAACAGCTACGAAATACGAATTAGTACGAATATACGAAATAAGAATGTTAGATAAATATATATCTGTCGTAAAACCTACAATGGGCGTCATTTGTTATATATGAAAACCCTATATTCCCCATTACTACAAACATGACCTCTAAAAAGCCTTTAATTCACCTTATCGGCATAGGCGGAATCGGCGTAAGCGGCTTAGCCAGGTGGTTTTTGGCCCATAATTGGGCTATTTCGGGCTCTGATTTAGCCAGCACGGGAATCACCCAGGAACTCATAAAAGACGGCGTAAAGGTCAAAATAGGCCATAAAAAGGCCAATCTGCCCCCCGGGACCCGTTTAGTCATATTTAGCCAGGCCGTAAGACCCTCTAATCCAGAGCTTAGAGAAGCCAGGCGCCGGGGCATATTCATCCTGTCTTATTCCCAAATGCTGGGCCGGCTTACCCGGATGTATAAGACCATCGCTATTGCCGGCACCCACGGCAAAAGCACCACCACCGGTTTTGTCTCCACCATCCTCACCCGCGCCGGCTTGGACCCTACGGTCATAATCGGCACCAAGTTGCGCATTCTCGGCAATCGGAATTTCCGAAACGGCAAAAGTGATTATTTGATTTTGGAAGCGGACGAATACAAGGGCGCTTTTTGGAACTACTCCCCTACTCTAGCGGCTATAACCAATATTGACCGGGAGCATCTGGATTTCTATAAAAACCTGAAAAACGTAAAAGGAGCATTTTTAAAATTCATAAAGAACGTGCGCCGCGGCGGTGAATTGGTGCTTAATGCCGACGACCCGAATCTCCGTTCGCTTAAAGGACAAATTGATAATATCGCCAAAACCAATCTTATCCGTGTTCACTGGATTTCAATCAAGAACAAGAATAAATATGCGCTGCGAGTCAAGAAACATATCAATCTGCCCGGCGAGCATAATCTGTCCAATGCTTTGGCCGCTTTCACACTCGGCAAACTTTTAGGCATTTCGGAAAACAAAATTCTGGCTGGCATTTCCAGCTACCATGGCGCCTGGCGACGAATGGAATACCGAGGCACCTACCACCTACCACATACTACCTACTACCTACCCGTGTATGACGATTATGCCCACCACCCCACCGAAATCCGGGCAACGCTTAAGGCCTTCAAGGAAAAATATCCGACGCGGAAACTTATATGTGTTTTTCAGCCGCATCACACCGAACGGCTCAAAAATCTGTTCAAGGACTTTCTGACCGCTTTTGATGACGCGGACACAACTCTAATACTGCCCGTTTATAAGGTCGCCGGACGGGAAAACGAAAAAAGTGCCGTCACTTCGGAAATGTTGGTCAAAGCCATCCGACATCGTGAACCGCACAAACCGATTTTCTATCTGGCCAATCCCAAAAATCTAAGAAACGCGATTACGACCCTGCTATCAGCTAAAAGCTATAAGCTAAAAGCTGTTGTGGTGATGATGGGCGCCGGGGACATTGCAAACTACACCGAATTTCTAATCCTGGGGCGCTAACTTGTCCTATATCCCGGCTTGTGGCAAAATAGTCCCTAGCGTTCCCGCCAGTAGATTTAGTAGCTTGCGACCATCGGTCGCGCGGAGGGTTCCATGCCACAGCCGTCAGTGAGGGGTTCAGGTGAGGGGGCAACAAGGATGTCGCTCCGGGTCCTTCTGGGCTACTCCCAGAAGGACTTCATCCGGGAGTTGAACATCCGGCTGCTGGACTTCTATGTCCGACAGCTACTCGCGGAGGTTGTTCCGCCCGAGGAGGTGGACCGGATTGCCACCACCACCACCCGGCTGCGCTTCACCCGAACGCTTCGGCCTGAAGACCAGGCAGAAGTGGAAAGGTGGCGCAGAGTTCTCACTCTCGCCCTCCTGAACCAACCCACCAGGCAAGCTGCTATCGCTTCCTGACACGCGCCATCCTATGGCACGCGTCGAGCGAGAAGGGGCACCCACGTTCCCAGCCGGGTGCCCCTGATTTTTTTAAGCAAAACGTCTATAATTTACTCGTGTTTGATTACCCCGACGAAGAAAGTTTCAAAGATGCTTCCGGCTATGTGATTGACGACGTTTGGTACCCGCGGGTTACCAAAATCGTCTCCATCAAGGCCAAGCCGGCGCTGTACCGTTATTATGGTGAAGCGGCCAATTTCCGCGCCGCCCAGGCGGTCACGGAACAATCCGCCAAGGAAGGCACATTGATTCATGAAACAGTAGAAGCGATTCTTTTGGGTCAAAAGCCGCAGATCGACCCGTCTATTGCGCCGGCGGTGAATGCTTTCGCTAATTTCCTGGAACAGAAAAACATCCAGGTGACGCCGGAATTGGTGGAGAAAAGAATTATAAGCTACAAACATCGCTATGCCGGCACCACCGACGCTCTGGCGCTAATTGACGGCAAGTTCGGCGTGCTGGACATAAAGACCTCCCAGGCGATCTATCGCGATTACAATCTCCAGACCGCCGCGTATATAGATGCGCTTAAAGAGCAATTTCAGAATCTCCAAACTCGCTGGATTTTGCGCATTGACCAGATCCAAATGTGTCTGCGCTGTGCGGCCAAACGCCGGGTCAAGGGCGGACGGGAAAAGATACGCACCAATGGCCGGGGTGGCTGTCCGGAGGGAAAACATTCCTGGTCGGATTTAATCGGCGAAGTGGAAATCAAGGAGTTCCCCTATTGGCAGAATGACTTTGAAGCGTTCCTGGGGGCAAAAAAATTATGGGAGTGGGAAAACGAATATTGGCTGAAGCGCATTGGCTACTTATAAATTCCTAATTATCCTAATTGCCCTAACACCCAACGTCGTAATAGATATCGTGATTGATAGGGTTGTTATGGCTAGATGCAGGGCGCTATCACGCGTGATAGCGCATTAACTCTAGTTACTCTAACTTTTGTGGTTCAAAAAATTCCACCTTCCCCTCCCGACTTTTTTCGGAAATGGAAGGTTTAACCAATAATCAAAAATTGTCTCGGCGGGCAGTCCCTTCATATTTTTTCTTTTCTCATTCTTACTTTGTCCGGCGTAATAGCGACTACTTTTATAATTAAGTCGATCGCTGGCGCTCTTCTTAATCGCACTGATAGTGCTTGGAGAAATCCATAAAATTTCCCCCACTTCCCTGTATGTTTTTCCTGTTTTAATCAAGGCCATAGCTGCCAATCTTCTGGAAATCAGTCCTTTCTCGTTTTCGCTTAAAATACTGTCCAAAAAAATGGCTGTTTTTCTTGATTCCGTCTTCCGGATGTCTTCCAGAAATTTCTGCCAAAGAGCCCCCTCCCATTCTTTTCGTGATTTGAATTTCGATATTTCCATAATCTTTCTTCCATAATATGCTATCACGCGTGATAGCAGATGCAAAGACAGGGAGACATCGGCGTTCCAGCCGTGAATTTATGGCGCTATCGCGCGTGATAGCATTTATCTTGCAGCGTTGCATACTGTAGAGTTCTCGGTTCAGCTTAAAACCCGTTGAGGACGTCAACTTCGCCAGCCAGGCCGCTGGGTGGACTAATTTGGATTGCTATCACGCGCGATAGCACGTCATGATATATATTTCATGATTACTTGGTAGCGTCATATATCGCTTTTATCTCCGTGGCGCTAAGGGCGCGACGGTAGATTCTCGCGTCATCTATGAGACCATTCAAGTAGGCACTTACACCAGTATTGCAGTTTCCATCGGTGGCGCGTCCTATTTGGCTGCAGCCATCACCCGCTAACGTTCCGCTCTGCGCGGCTGAGTTGTCGAATTGCCCGTTCACATAAAGACTAATGTTCGAGCCGTTATACACGAGCACGAGGTGATACCAGTTGCCTGCCGATATTGTAGCCGTTCCGGTAACCGTGACCCATGCGCCGTTGTAAATGCTTCCGCTAACTTTATTGTTGCTCTTGATAGCAAGAAAGTAGGGCCCATTCTTAGTGAAGATGTCATGCTCGCTGCCGATTGTGTTTCGCTTTACCCACGCCGTGAGCGTCAATGCACTGCCGCTGATTTCTGAGGTCGACGGACCCTGAAATCCCATATTGATATAATCATCACTCCCATTGAATTGCCCGGCATAGCTTCCTGTTTTGCCGGTCGTGTAGTGTTGGCCAGTTCCGTTCCAGGTGCCGGTGTTGGAATTGCCGGACTTGTCTATGGCTTGGGTACCGCTTCCCTCCTCAAAATCCCACCAGCCCACCAAGCCCTCTTGCTGGGCAAGGAGAGATAGGTTCGTACCTATCTCATATTTACCAGGGTTGTAGCCGCCATCGTCCTTGGAGGATTTACTTAGGTATTTCTGGGATTCCAATAAGCTAGATAAGGCCCAGGAAGCACCTGGGGTATAGGTATAGTAATTATTGCTGGAAGTAGAGTTTATGGGGTCTATAGGTAAGGAGGCAAAGGGTGCTTTGGTGGTCATATTAGTGAAGGCCAGGGGCAGCCAGCCCTGGCCGTTGGTTTTACGGTAGTTGGTAGAATTAGAGCAGGCATAGGTCCAGCCGGAAGGTAAAGCAGGTAAGCCCAGATTGGCACAGGTAGCTGAAGAATCAGGTATGGATATATAGGTGGTGCTGGCCGTGCCTAAAG
>JBBUAX010000102.1:0-5165 GCA_038058515.1 Patescibacteria group bacterium | reverse complement strand
AGGATCACCCGCCGCGGCAAAATCATCCGTCGGCCGATGGGCGTGGGTCATTTCCGCACCCGCAAGTCCACAAATAACGTCCGCGGCAAGAGGAAATCGCGCGGCTTAAACCACCCCTTTTCCAGGGCATTCTAATCTACTCGCTACCTACCACATACTCATGAGAGTCAAACGAGGCACAACCGCCCATAAACACCGCGAACGGCTCCTGAAGCTTACTAAGGGTTTCCGCTGGGGGCGCAAATCCAAAGAACGCGCCGCCAAAGAGGCCCTGCTTCACGCTCTTTCCAGAAAGTTCCGCGGCCGCAAAGAGAAAAAGCGCGTCTATCGCAAGCTATGGAACGTGCGCATAAATGCCGGCGCCAGAAGCGAAGGCATTTCTTACAGCAAACTGATCGCCGGCCTTAAAAGAAAAAGTGTCTGTCTGGATAGGAAGATCCTGTCCGACCTGGCCCAAACCGAGCCGGCAGTGTTTGCGAGGATTGTAGAATTTACAAGATAAAAACGTTTTTAAGCGGCCGCGTCTCACTGCAGGGTCTTGTTTTTGAGTAAAAATAAGCGTGTCAGATTCGCTGTTCAGCGCGAGAGTACTGGCAATTTTTTTGACATTGAAACTATTGTGTTGTTTCTCTTAGCACTCACTATTAAGGCAGAAACTTTACATGAGGAGGCACCATGCGCATTGCTTGTTGGTACTGTGGTCTTACGTTTGAAGGCAGAAGTTCAAAGCTTCCCAAGCACACTACACCCAAGGACCCGGAGGATCCAGAAGGGTCCGGTAAAAAGTGTGAAGGGAGCGGCAGCGGGGGCATCGTCCTTGACGAGATAGATGCCCAGTCGGTATCCACCGACCAACTGGGGCACGTCACCTTTCTTTCGCCTCTTCCTCTCGCAAACCCGGAAACCCTTTTCTCCTACGGGGCATGGGGCAGTACGCTGGACTTCATCTCAACGTACCTCCCCATCCATGGAGTTAAGAAGGTTAGTGACCAAGCGTGCATCACCTTCCGCGATCTCTATTTTGCGAGAGATTATCCATCGTTTAACTTCGCTAGAGCCAAGACGCTCTTCGAAGCGGCGGGGGCGAAGGTCGAGGAACGCCTGGATGAGCCCAACGACCGGGATGCTGAACTCCACCTCCGGTGCACGTTCGGCTCCTTTGACTTCTCGCTCTACGAATTCAAGGGGGATGTTTGTGTGTCGGTTGGCGGAGCAGTCCGAACAGACAGCTCTGTGGTGAAACGCGGGAGGTTCCCACACCCTCCAGTGATCTGGCAAACCACTCACCAGGAATTCATGAAGTTCGTGGGGGCGGTAGAGGCATCTTTGCTTGGCCACGGCTTCCCGGAGGAATGCCGCGTCTTCCTGGCTTTCAAGATGCGACACGTCCGCGTGGAGGTGGCGTGTTGCTATCACCCCATCTTCCCCGAACCACAGGCGCAGATATGGCGGGGGCTGGTTTGGAATGAACGCCGCGTAGTTCCTCCCAGGTTTTCCATCACCTTCCTATAAGAGGGGTGGGTCAAAAGGAAGCAGTCCGGCGCCGAGAGCTACCTCTCGGCGCCGCCCTTTCAGCGAGTTGTGTTGTCAAATAATTTGTCAAACTTCCAATTGACACCTTGCTACTCCAGGGTAAAGTGGTAGGTAAAATGGTCAAGAATAAAAGTCAAAATATGAATAAGGATACAAATCTTCTAGCGAAGCTTGGGTTTACTCCAACCGAATCGAACGTCTACCATACACTCTTAAAGCATGGACCGGCCTCCATCCGTGGCCTTGCCAGCATAACCGAAATTAATCGCGGGACCGTTTATGAGGCACTGAAGAGGTTAGCCGACAAAGGCCTGGTAATTCGCTCCCAAAAAAAGCGGGAGCGGCGGTTTATCGCCCAAAACCCGGAAATGCTAGAGGTTCTCTTCAAAAATGAGCGTCGTCGCCTGGTTTCTATCCGCAAGGAATTGACCAAAACACTGCCGGAACTTAAAACCCTATACGGCACATCACATCATCAGCCCATTATTTGCATTTACGAGGGACACTCCGGTGCCGCGTTCATCTTAGAGGATGTCCTCAAAACCATGTCAGCCGAGAAAAATAAAGAGTATTACGTGTACTCGGCGGCAAATATCAGAGAACATCTTTATCTCAATTTCAGCAGCTTCTCTGATCGCCGCATTAAGGCGGGAATAAAAACCAAGGTTATCGCTGTGGGCGGCGGCGGAGAGCTCCGAGGCCTAGATGAAAGAAAATGGCTTACTGACAAAAGCGGCGCACCCACCTATACCATCATCTACGGCAAGAAAGTGGCCATGATTTCCTTGGGCGCCGGCGGTAAGCCCATCGGCGTGGTCATCGAAGACGCAGGCATCGCCCAAACCCAGCGCCTGATTTTCGAATCCCTTTGGAAAACGCTTAAATAGCCCAAACCGAACCGGCAGTATTCAAAAAAATAGTTGAATTTATAAAGTAGATTATCAAAAATGCGCAGGCCTCGGTTACACAAACCGAGGCCTGTTGTACTAGCGGCTTAGCAACCAACCCAGGGGCGTAGGAAGTCGCAGCCCAGACCCACTCCCTCCTAAAAGTTTATGAGCAGGTACTGGCGCAGGAACGACCGCTTGCTTTGCCACTGGTAGGCAGTAGCGAGCGAGGCGTTCTTGAGCCATGGAACGGGGACGACCAGACGTGGTCCGCCTCCGTACGAAGAGCCGTTGCGCGGCTTTCGAATGAGGTCTGATTCCACGCCAACACCGAACTTCAGTCGCCCTACTACAACTGGCACGGTCACTGCGAAAGAGACGAGGAACCTTTCGGCGGGAAACGTGTGCATGGCCTCGGCGTATACCAGCACGCGCCCTGCGCGCTGTAGCGCCCTTAGATTGAGGACGGGGTCTATCTTCCCGGCGTCGTCCACGAATCCCCCGCCCATGAACTCTACCCAGCCGCGTTCGCCTTTCCTTACAAAGCCCGCGACGCCGAGTGCGCGGAACGGGTCGTGCTGGGTGAGATCCGGCACGATTCCCCAAACAACGAATCCCTCTTTCTTCCCATCGGAGACCGCCTGATGGTGGAAAAGAACGCGGAGTTGGTAGTCCGTTCCCGTCCCCTGCCCGAAAGCCGGGCACGGGAAGAGAACCAGTAGGACCGACGCTAGACCGTACATTCTCATCTTTCGGCTATCCACCCACATCGTCCTCACCTCCTTCTAGACCCCTCGGACAGAGCTTCCCAAAGGGCCTTTGGCCACAAGACCATCATCCACAGGTGTTCAATAATCTCTTCTCGTCTGGTGGGGCATCCGTCGGGTTTCAGAGCCCACGCCCCCACCAGAGGCAACCCCGCCACCGCCACGCCCACGACATAGAGGACCGCTAGAAGCTCTAGGAGTTCTACAAGCATTGTTTTCCCCCTTGTTTCTGCCCCGAGCCCAAAATTATGAATGAGCTTGACTCCAGGCATAGGTGTAATGTAAGCTTCGTGAGTGGCCAATACCACCAATTGGTGGTTGATACCACCACCAATTTCTAAACAAAAACATGAACCAGAATATTTTTGAAAGCGTTGGCTTGTCCCCCAACGAGGCGAAGATATACGAGGCCCTGGTGGAACGCGGCGAATCCACCATCAGCGACATTGCGATAGCCGCAAAAATTCACCGGCGCAATACCTACGATGCCGTCAATCGCCTTATAGATAAGGGTTTGTGCTTTCAGATACTCTCGCCCAAAGAAAATCTTTATAACGCCGTTGACCCGGATAAACTCAAAGAGCTCCTCACGGAAAAACAGCAGAAATTGGACGAGGTTCTGCCGGAGCTCAAAAAGAAATTCGGCCAAAGATTGGCTCCGGAGGAGGCGTATATTTACCGCGGGCTGGAGGGTCAAAAAAATATCTGGCGGGATATGCTCCGAGTCGGTGGCGATTGTTATTTTATCGGCGCCAAGGGCGGCTGGTTTGATCCCAGATTAGAGCCGGCGAGAGTTGCTTTTTTTAAAGAGGCGAACCGCCGCAAAATCAAATTTATCAATCTTTTTGACTACGAGGTTAAGGAGAAAATGCCCGGTTTTACTAAAAATTATCCCGGCAACCTGCAGTATAGATACCTGCCCAAAGAGTACTCCACGACTTCGGGTATCGGCATTTACGGCGATTATATTACCAGCTATACCGGCTTAGGCTTGGGCAAAATTAACGAAAACCTTATTTTTTTCATAATCAAAAGTAGAAATCTGGCAGAAAGCTACCGTACCTGGTTTTGGTATATGTGGAAGCAGTCCGCGAAATAACCGTCTTAAAAACACAAAACGGCGCGCAGACCAAGGATTCTTCCTGTCTCGGCCAAGGCCGTAGGGTGAACCAGCTGGGATTGCTATCACGCGTGATAGCGAGCGGTACTTTACATCTTGTACTTAGCCGGTTGCTTAGTGGCGTTGTAGCGAATATCCGAATCGCTTGAGGTCAATCTTGCCGCGAACTATTTTCGCCCCTTCTTTGGCGAGAAGTTTTACTTTCTTACTCAAGCCGCCGGCGTAGCCACCCAAACCGCCGTCGGATTTTACGACCCGATGACATGGAACCCTGGGCGCGTGTGGGTTTTTATTCAGGGCGTTACCGGCCGCACGACAAGCCCGGGGCCGGCCAGCGGCGCGGGCAATCTCCTTATAGGTAGATACCCTACCGCGCGGGATTTTCCTCACAGCCGCGAAAACCTGCTCTTTAAAACTTGTGCTACTAGTCCTTTGTCCACGTCTATCCGCGGTCATGTCTGTGCAATGTCCGCGTTTGTCCGCGTCTATGGTGAAGGAAGTCATTAGCTTGCTTCAATATCTTTTTTACGCCGACGTATTTTCTACCGACGGTTTTTAAGGCGTCGTGATATAGAAACCATGCAAAACCGGCGTGCTCTCTCGGATTTATCTTGATGTCGGCCTTTCTCGTCTCGGCGAGAAAGAGTATCACAATATCGTAAATACCCTGGTCGCCGATTTTAAAATAGAACCTCTCGTATGTTTTGAATCTGGGAATGATGTGTAATTCTGTCTTTCCAATGCCGGTTTCCTCTTCCAGTTCGCGCAGGGCTGCGTCGATACTGCGCTCGCCTGGCTTAAAGTGTCCCTTAGGAAAATTCCAATACGAGCCCCGACGATACAAAAGCAGAAACTTCG
>JBBUAX010000101.1:0-1525 GCA_038058515.1 Patescibacteria group bacterium | reverse complement strand
TCTTCCGCACCGGCCATTATCTTGTACGGCGCCACCTCACCTGGCTTGTCTCTAAGGCCTTCTTCCACCTCCTTGAGCCAGGCAGCCCGGAGCTCCGTGCTTATATGGATAACGCTTATACCCGCTTTTATGGCTGCGCGAAAATCTTCATCGGTTATACCGGAGCCGCCGTGAAGGACCAGGGGCACGCCCGCCGCCTGTTTTATTGCCGCAATGCGCTCAATATCCAATCTGGGATTTTCCGCGTGAATCCGCGTCGGGTCATCCGCGTCAATCCGCATCAGAATACCGTGAACATTGCCCACCGCCGGAGCGAACAAATCCACTCCGGTCGCCTGAACAAATTTTGCCGCCTCCTCCGGCCGGGTAAGGTCTTCCGGGCGGATGGCCGCATCCGCCGGAAGTTCTTTCAGGATTTCCGACCCGCCGCCGATATAGCCCACCTCTCCTTCCACCAATATCTCCGGCTTAACTGATTTTACGTATTCCACCACCTCCCGCGTCGCCCGCATATTTTCCGCAAGCGGCAGTTTGCTGCCATCAAAAAGAACCGCATCGAATCCGGCGGCAACCGCTTCTTTTATTTTTTCCAGGGAATGAGTGTGGTCGGCGTTAAGGTAAATTCCGACGCCCAACTCCTCGCGCAAAACTCTTATCAAAACCCCGATCTCCCGCGTGCCGATAAATTCCCGCTCGCCTTCGGACACGCCGATTATTACCGGCAGCTTGAGCTCGTGGGCGGCATCGGCGACAGCATGCAGGGCCGAGATATCTGATACATTAAAATGACCTATTGCTATTCTGTTTTTATCCGCTTGTTCAATTGCCTGACGTAGAGTAAGCATGGGGCTTAAAATTATTCTAATTTCTAATTAACCTAATTGACCTAAAAAATGTCCAATGCCGGAATGTCTAATGTCTGAAATCTTAGTCATTGGGATTTGGGCATTGGATATTGATTAGAATAATTAGAGCAATTAGATCAATTGGCTTTTAGAAACTCACCGCGCCTTTGGCAAAATTACTGACTATAAGTTCTTCCATTTTATCCTCGCCGCCGACGTATTCGCCGAAGAGCTTGGTCCACATTGCCTCCCGCTGATGATAGGTAAAAAACTCTTCCTTGCCCTCCATAAAGGAAACCAGGGACATGGCATTGTCTTCCAGGTCAAAGCTCACCAACTCCTCGCCGCTTTGGCCTTTAAGCCGCAGGCCGACCCAGTCCAGCCCGCCCCACATGCCCAGGTCACAACAGGCGGTGGATTCTATATAGCTGGCCATATCCCTTTCGCCGCGGGCCCAGTGCATGGATTCCGGGTTAACCCTCGGCAAACGCAGGCGCGGGTCGCCGGGGTCTTCTTTCCATAAGTAGCGCTGGACGATAAGCCATTCCCCGGCGCTAATTTCTTTTACCTCTTTCACGTCGCCACGCAGGAGGGACTTCAACCGCTCCGCAAAGTCCGGCGCGTCGAAATGCTTGGCAAACAGCTTGGAATAAAATTGGACCTCATGGAAGTAATGCAGG
>JBBUAX010000100.1:0-1225 GCA_038058515.1 Patescibacteria group bacterium | reverse complement strand
CACTCCACCGCCCGGGAAAATACGTATCTTTCCAGACTAACCCGCGGGCTTTTTCTCTGATAATCCACTCCGGTTTTACCGGCTGGTTCACTATAACCTGCACCGTTCCCAATGCTGAAGGACTTGCCGGGATAGCCAATAAGTCACCCAGTACCCCGACCTCGTACTCATTGCGGTAACTCTCGGCATGGTAAGGCAAATTAAGTCCTGACCAGATCACGGTACCCTTCCCAACTGCTTGCGAAACGATCACGGGTTTACCACCAGAAGAACGCACGACCATCGCTCCCGCTACCGGCGTACCGGTGACGATATTCCAGGGATGGTCGCCAAAACGAGCCGGACTGAATTGCGTTTCATCAGCTTGTGCAAAATTCCAGACGCCGTCAACCGGCACAGACTGCACGTTGGTTACCGGCACCCACGAAGGAATCTTTGTGTTCTCGCCGGGACGTGCTGCTTCAACCACAACCCTTCCCCCGGCGGCGAGGTAGGAGGCCAGCCGGCTTTCCTGTTTGGCGTTTTCAAGTTTTATGCGGTAGAGAAATACAACGGGAAATACCGCGGGATCCATTATCACAAATCCGCCAGCTGGCGGACCGCCATACACCGGGATCACGCGGTTTGTCCCCCACCCGGCCAACGCCGCGGCCCGTACCACCACTTCGTAATCCGCCTGTGTCCCAAAAATAAGCACGGGAAACGCCTCTGTTGCGGAAAGAATAGGCGTCGCTTTTGTATACGAAAACACGTAAAATTTTTTGTCCGGCCGGCTGGCTTTTACGCTAAACAAATCCGGTCGGGACAAAAATTTTTGTTCCTTGGTATTGGCGGAGGCAAACCCGACGGTAAAATCGCGTACGCCATACCAATCCAAAATCCACTGGCTCTCCGGCAACCGCCCTTCCCGGGTCCAGAGCACGTACTCCTGAAAGTACTGCCACTGTTTGTACGGGATGCCCTGGTAGATGTAATCGCGCGTCTGGGGTAACTCCGGATAGAGGTAATTCCACCAGTCGGCCACAAATGCACTGTCCGTGCCGAAGCGGAACCCTGGATCCTTGGACAACGGTTCAACCAGCGACCGGGCAATGGTTTGCCGGCTTTCCGCCGACGTTACATCATACACATTCCAATTCGACCGGTCGGTGAGAAAAAAACCTGCAAGAATGGCAACCGTTATGACAACAGAGAGGGCGCGGGGAGGCGTGCCGCGATAAGCGCC
>JBBUAX010000099.1:0-2788 GCA_038058515.1 Patescibacteria group bacterium | reverse complement strand
TGGTTGGTTGATATTTCATAAGCTACGAAATACGAATTTGTACGAATATACGAAACTACTTTATCACTTTCTCTATAATCCGCCATACCCGCTCGTGGATATCGCCCGGAGCAAGCAACCGGCCGCGCTCCACGCATTCCACCAGCTTAAAATCGCGCGGGAACATTTTAACCATGTCCAAATATGTCGTCTCTGCCTGACGCAGGTGCCCTATGTCCGCTTCGTGCAGGTCACGCTTAACGCCGCCGACATATTCTCTCTTGCCCTTTTTATCCACGAGCTTTTGAGCGATTCTCGCCGGCACGTGAAGAACCATGGTCAGATTCGGCCGCGGTATGCCCAGTATTTCGTACTCCAATTCCGCCAGCCATTTGAAAAATCTGCGCCGCTCCGATGCGCTCCCCATTTTAGAGCCCTGATGTCCCAGGTTGGAAGCCACGTAGCGGTTGGAGATGATTGTTTTCCCGTCGGCCAGCGCTTTCCTTATCTCCGGCGCAGCGGCGTAGCGGTCCAGGGCAAAAAAGAGAGAGGCGGTTTGGGGACTTATATCTTTCAGCCCTCCAAAGCGGCCGTTCAGGTACTCTTTTACGAAGTATGCGCTCGGTTTCCCGTAGCGCGGGAAATCAAACTCGGCCACCCGGACGCTTTCTTTACGCAGGTGTCTGACCAATAATTTCGCTTGGGTTGCCTTACCGCTGCCGTCCGTACCCTCAAGAACGATAAATTTACCCTTATTTCTGCGCATGCCCCTAATTTTACACCTTAATGAGGTGTGTTAGAATAACCCAAAAGGGCGCACGTAAAAATAAAAAGATATGCTATTCAAACCGGAAAAGAGACTTAGCCCCATAGAAGAATTAACAGAACATTGGCCGGGACAGCACGCGGAAAGGCTAAAATTTTTACTTCAAGAATTTGCCGCCGGCCAAAAAAGTGAGCAAGATGTTCTAAACGAGGTGCATGGTGACGTGCAAACCGCCCTCAACACGATAAAGGCAATTAAAGGCGAGAAAATAGAAGATGTTGCTTAACACCCCAAAAACCATCCCGACCTAAGTCGGGATGGTTTTTGGTTTGGTCCAAATTATTCTAGCGCGACTAGAAATCACTCCACGGTGATACCCATACTGCGTGCGGTACCCTCCACGATTTTCATCGCGGCTTCGATATCCTCGGTGTTCAAATCCGGCATTTTGCGCTCGGCGATTTCCCGCACCTGCGCCTTGGTCACTTTGCCAACTTTTTCCTTAAGCGGGTCCTTGGCGCCCTTTTCTATGCCGGCCGCCCCGTCCGGGCGAGCCTCGCCCATAGGGCGGGCGGCCTTCTTAAGCAAGGCGGAGGCCGGCGGGGTTTTAAGCTTAAACGTAAAACTGCGGTCGGCATAAATGGTTATGTCCGCCGGGATAATATCCCCAACCATTTCCTTGGTGGCGTCGTTAAACTGCTTGCAAAACTCGGCGATGTTCACGCCGTGCGGGCCCAAAGCAGTGCCCACCGGCGGTGCGGGGTTCGCCTGGCCAGCGGGAAGTTGAAGCTTGATTTTGGTTTTAATTTCCTTTGCCATCGCTGTACGCTCGAATTTATACCGAATGGAACCGAATGTCAAACGAATAAGTGCCGCTTTTAGGTCAGAATTTACAGAATTTAATACGTTGCTTCTATTCGATTTGGATTCGATCTCATTCGAAAAACATTCGAGCGAGGAGACCTAGATTTTCTTTACTTGTAAAGAGTCTAGGTCCACCGCCGTATCCCGGCCGAATATCGGCACCAAGACCTTGACCCGACCCTTGGTCTCGTCTATCTCCACCACTTTGCCGTCATAATCTTTAAAGGGTCCGTCTATCACCTTGACCACATCGCCCACCCGCAAGTCCACATTGAAGGTGCTCTCCTCTTTGCCCATCCGCGCCAGGAGCGATTCCACTTCTTCTTTGGACAGCGGGGTGGGCTTGGTGTTGTCTGCGCCGACGAAACCGGTAACCCGCGGGGTGTTCCGAACCACATACCAGGAATCCTCGCCCAAAACCATCTCCACTAAAACATAGCCAGGATAGATTTTCTCCTCAATCGTGCTGCGCCGGCCACTCTTCACCTTGATTTTCTTCTCTTTAGGAACAATGATGTTAAAAATCTTGTCCTCCATGCTTAAGGACTCCACTCGCTGCTTCAAATAGCGGGCTACCGCTTCTTCGTAGCCGGAATATGTGTGGACCGCGTACCACTGCCGCGTTCCGGGTTGTTCTTTGCCCTTGCCGGAGATCATTTATTTGATAAGGAAGTTTTGGAGTAGATAACTGAACAAGGCATCGAAAGCACCCAGAAACACGGCGATGGCCAGGGACAGGAGAATCACCACACTGGTAAGACGAGTGGCTTCCTGGCGCGTCGGCCAATTGACATGCCGCAGTTCCTGGCGAGCTTCTAGGAAGAAGCGTTTAATTTTCTGGATCATATTGTCTATCAACAAAAAAAGGCATTCTAGCCGGTTTAGCCTGCCTCCATGCGAAGATTCTACTAGTCTCCATAAAAAATGCAAGTCTGGGGTTAGCTCGTTAGCGGGAGAGCGACTTAGCTCGATAGCGCTCACGCGTTTAGCTTATTAGCGGCTTCGCCGTTTAGCCATCCTGCTCTCTTGCTATCTTGCTTTCTGGCTCTCTGGCTATAATTACACATCTAAGTTTTTGACACTGGCCGCATGCGCCTGAATAAACTGCTTGCGCGGTTCCACCTGGTCGCCCATAAGCACATTGAACATGCGGTCGGCCTTGACTGCGTCCTCCACTAT
>JBBUAX010000098.1:0-3211 GCA_038058515.1 Patescibacteria group bacterium | reverse complement strand
AAATATGCCAATCGTTCGAAAGAAAAATAAAAAGATTATCTCTAAAAAACCTGCGAAATCGGATTATTGGCTGTTCTCTTCTTTAATTTTAGCCACCATGGTCTTAACCGCCGCGGTGTTGATTTTTTATGTCGCCGCGTCCGTTTCTTTGCGTAATAATACTTCGCAAGAAAATTACATAACCGGACAGGGGACAGCGATGGTTGAAACTCTTAACTATAACGCTTCTCAAACTCCCCAGGATTTCCCCGTCGCAATGTTGAAAGGATATGAGGGTCAACTGATTTCCAGTCAAGAAATAAAAAACCCTCGGCTGGGCCAGCTAAAATTCGTCAGTTTTAAAAGCAAAGATTCCTATCCTTCGCTGACTAACTTTTACCGGAATTATCTGCAGAGCCGGGCCTACAATTTAGTCAAATTTCCCAACGGCGAAATCAGCCGGATCGCGGCTTACAGGGGCAAGATGAGTTTTGACATTACTGTAACTCCGCAAGTGGCCGGCAGTCTTGTGGCGATATACCAGAGGATAATGAAGTAATTATTTTGGCGAATAAAAAAAGAGCGATCGGTCTAAGGTAACGTTGACGCTTCCAAAAACCGGTCGTTTTTTAACACAAAGACGGAGTGGCCGTCTTATCTTGCGGGAGAAGCGTGGTTGTGAAAGGCTAGCGGGAGTCCGATAGTTGGGGCTGAAGCTTAACAAGCGTCTTTTCAAACGCCGCCAAAGCGCCGGCAACATCCAGGCGTCTGGTTTGCGCAAACTCTTTTTCGCCGGAAGTCCGGGAAACGTCCAGCTCCATTGTCTTGGCGCCATCCTTTATCGCCGCGATAACCATTTCGCGGCTGATTTTGGAAAGATCGGCGCCGTCGCTCAGAGCCAGCCAGATCAGCAGCGCGGCTGTGGCGGCGACCTCCGGTGTGGCTTGCGATGTCCCGCGCAGAGAGTTGTAGTCGTTGGTTGGGTAGAGTGAAAGAATGGTTTCTCCGTAGGCGAGAATGCCAACCCTGTCATCATAGTTGGCAAACGCTGCCAATTGGCCATACTGGTCAAGCGCGGAGACGCACAACACCTCCGGCAGAGCGCAGGGGTAATGGACTTGGCTGGTGAAGTTGTTGCCGGAGGCGGCGACAAACACCACTCGTTTGTTGGCGCGCACTGCTTCGTGAAGCGATTGGCCGTAGGCGAATCCGCCCCAGCTGGCGTTAACAACGGCCAACTGGTTGGATTTGACGTTGGCTAAAAGCCAGTACATCGCCTCCAAAATCGCTTCGTCGCTCAGGTGGCCTTGGGTGCTAGGCCCGCTGCCGTTCCAAGATCCCTCGGCGATTTTAAAGCTGATGAGCCGAGCCGTTCGTCCGGCGATTCCGGCGATGCCGACCTCGTTGTTGGCTTCCGCGCAGACGATCCCGCCAAGATGGGTTCCGTGGGGGATCCGGTCGTTTAAGGCGTCGCCTTCGGCTTTGCGAATAAACGATTTGCTGGCGGCGATATCCAAACAGCCGAGCTCCGAATGCGGATAGACTCCGCCGTCGAGCATATACAGATCCGCTCGCGGTCCTTTATAGCTTGCGTCAAGCAGTTGGGGGAACTTCTTCCACACCGGCAGGATGTTGATGTCGAACCCGGGATAGCGGAAGTTGTTCAGCCAGTACTGCCGGTCGAACATCGGGTCGTCGGGCAGGCCGGCGGAGGAGGCCGGTTCGGACTGAGTCGTGTAGGTGTTGTTCGGTTCAACTTCAACCGAAGCGAACTTGCCGGAGACTTTGGCCAGGCGTCGGCCGCCAGCTTTGGCAATCGAAACCAAGGGACCATCGAATCCCGGTCGAAGGAACACCCCAAACTTGCGGTCCGCCTTGATTTCTTGGAGTTGCGACATCGCTTCCGGGTCGGCCGTGGGCAGATTTTCGTCGCGAATGACGCGCCGAATTTTGTAGGCGCCGGGGCCGAAGTATTCGGCGAGCGCCGGGTCGGCCAGGCCTTCATAGGTTCCAACATGGGACCACAAAGAGCCAAACCGAGCGGAAAGCTCGCTGACCTGTTCGGTGGTTAGAGTTGAGATTACTTTGGGAGCTTCCGTCTCTGTTTGGCTGTAGGCCAGAAAACAGGAGGAAACTAAGATGACAAAGAACTGCAAAACACGCTTCATTGTGATTCCTCCTTGGAATACTTGAAGTGCTTGCTTTTGAGATAAGCTTACTATATTACCATAAAAAAGCAAGGCTGTCCAGAAAGCGATTTTGGAAAAAAAGGAGCAAAAAAATCTGCTACACTCGAATATACGGTCGTATACTTGAGGTATACATAAGGATATGTTTGTAATATTCAGCAGGGTGGTGTCCTTTCCGGAATGGAGCTCCACGGGCTTACGCCCATGGTATCTTCCAATACCCGCCTTCGCTAAAAGCTACGGCGGGTTATCCGCCTGAACTCTCGTGCGGAATCCGGCGAAGCAAACCTCTTGTAAGACTTACCTCGTGCGACATTCGCACCGCCTTCATCTCCGGGCTAACGCCCGGAGTTTTCGGCGGAGGCGGATAAAAAAACCGCCGGAGAGAGCCATGGTTGTGGTTCCCCAGCGGAAGCCGGATTGTTCGCGGCCGGCCTTGCGGCCGCCGCGGGGGCGCCGGAAGGAGACGATCAGCGTTTCAGCGTGCCGCCGACCGGTCGGTAGTCGTCTCGGCCGACCAGAACAGCGCTGTCTGCGCCGATAAAGACCTTCAGCGTGTACTTTCGGCCAGTGATTTCCAGCACCAAGTCGCCCTTGCACTTACTGGCGCTAACGGTCCCCGCGACCGTCCGCGCGCCCTCGCCCGCAACCTCGACGTCGCCGCTGACCGCGCCGTCCTTCACCTTGAGGAGGCCGCCGATTTCCAGGCCCTTGGCCTGGCCATCGACTGAACCGGAGAGAGCGACGATGAATGAACCGTTGCTGACGTCCATGCACTGCGCCGCCAGCGGCGCGGAAAGAGAGAGAATCAAACCGAATGCCAAGAGAACCGGCATCAGGTGTTTCATTGTAACCTCCGTTACCTTGGTTTGAGATTGGCGCCCCGAAGAACGCCAAAGGCCATTTTAGTGGCCTTCAAAAGATTCTAGCTTATTTAAACACGCGAGTCAATAGAAAATATATTGACAAGAATAAAAAAATATGCTATAATATAATCCACCTGTTTATATTTTCCTTTTTTTATTTGTGTGCTATAATAATTT
>JBBUAX010000097.1:0-1214 GCA_038058515.1 Patescibacteria group bacterium | reverse complement strand
TTGAATATCATTATCAACACCAGCAATTTGTCACCGATGTAGTCATCTAGTACATTTACTGTCCAGGTTCAGATAGATAGTGACCACCTCTTAGGTTTGTAAAGTGATAGTATCTTTGGTTGGCAGGCGACTATTCTGCCACTTGAGGAAGTAGGCTTTTGGGGTCAGATAGCCAAGGGCTTCATGGGGCCGAATTTCATTCCAGACACTCTGCCATTCCTTCAGTTTCGCCCTCATAACTTGGCGATCCTGCCAGGCGTTGCCCTGTAAGTAGAACTCCCGCTTGTCGGCGCCGTGAGAGATTTCCACATAGGTGTTCTGCTTGGGAGTGTGGGGATAAATGTAGTAATGCGGTAATTTGAGTTTTTGGCATAACCGTTCGAATTCCTTCTGAAACGGCGCGCCGTTGTCAGTCTGCACCGCCCGCACCTTAAAGGGGAATTCCTGCCTGCAGGCGGCGAGGAAGTTCGCTCCGTTAACGGATGCCTCCGATGGATAAATTTCCAGTACCCGTTGCTTGGTCAAAACGTCGATAGCGGTGAACTGATAGTGTTTCCTCCCTTGCGGCAGCATAACATGCTTGGTATCAAGCTGTACCATGTCTCCGGGTCGGGAAATACGCAATCCTTTGGGAAAACGGGCTTTCGGGCGCCGGGCAGCCCGTTGGCGTTTGCGGGAGACTTTTGGGTTAATCAGTCCCTTGCGCTTCAGAATTCTACCCACCGTGCTCACCGAGGTTTTAAAACCTCCGGCGGCGAGCAGCGGATAAATTTTATGCTTTGACCAGGCCGGGTATTGCCGCCGTAACCTGACCACCTCATTGACCACCTCCCAAGGGGTGACCGGCTGACGGAGGCGGTGCGGACGATGTGAGCGGTCGTTAAGGGCTTCAATGCCGCTCGTTCCGCTTCTCTTGATCCAGCGTCGCAGTGTCAGCCGCTGGATGCCGAATCGCCGGGCAGTGAGGCTGATATTCTGACCGTGAGTTTGGTGCCAGTCGAGAATTTTAAGTCTCTTCCTGGCGGCGGGGGTGACCACTGCCAGCCGGGCGACTAGCGCAGCCCGGGGTAAGATTGTCCCATAGATGGTCATACGACCACCATAGCGTCCTTTCATGGAATTCTCCAGTCATGTGGATACTATCATATGAACCAGTACAATCATTTGACAAATTTCGGTCACTGTGAAATAATAAGACAAAGCCCCAAAGGGCT
>JBBUAX010000096.1:0-1958 GCA_038058515.1 Patescibacteria group bacterium | reverse complement strand
ACCGCAACAACCGCTAAAACGATGAGCAATTCTATAAGTGTGAAAGAGGCGCGAGACATAAACCATTATCCAATTTTCTTTGATATAGACCGCACAAAGTCCAGATAGTCCCTGCTTTCCTTTTCCGTAATCTCGCTGTCCCCGCCTTCGTATAAATCAAGATTCCGGACTTGGCGCATCCGGTTGCCGACTATCACAATGTTTTCGTCGCCGAGTAGTTCGCTCAGCTTTTCCAAGATTTTCATGTGGTGGCCGGGTGCGCTCCTCACCCGGTACCCCCTTCGAGCGATTGCTACAATGCCCAACTTAATCAAGGCCTCGTAAGAAAATTTGAAAACGACTTCCGGTACCCTTGACTCGGCGGCGATGCGCAAACTCCTTTTAGCAGACTTGAGTAAACGCCCAATCTGTACCCGGTCAAAAGAAAATTTCTGAAAATATTGATCCTCAAAACGGGTCATAGGAGTTTTATACGTTTACCCGAAAGGACTTGCTTCAGAAACGGATCCTTCCTTTTCCGCTTCGCCAGGAACTCTTTGGGTCCCATGCTCACCGCGTTTATTTCCCGGCCGATCTCTTTCTGAAACGACTGAATAACTCTCTGCAGAGCCAAGGAAGAATGATTGCCGACAACCAGAAGATCAACGTCGCTTGCCGCGTTCATCTTTTGGGCGGCATAGGAACCGAAAAGGTATGCCTCTTGGACGCCCTCTACGCCCTCAAGCGCCGAGCCCAAACGCTTTTCAAACAGGGTTCGGAAAACAATGCGCCGGTATTCCCGGAGGAGGGGGTAATTGTTGTTAAGGGAAAAGTATCTCTGCTTCCCGGAGAAATCGCTCGCCAGCATTCCTTCCTTCTCTAGTTCTCTAAGCTTGCGGTATAAGTTTTTGGGGTCAGTTTTGAGTATGCGCGCCAGCTCCTGGACATAGTGGCGGGCTCCAGGGTTGAAAAAGAAGTGCTCCAGAACCTTCCGGGCGATTGTGGATCTGAGTGAAATCATGGTCTGATTATACCACAATCGTGGTAGATGAAGGTAATACGCGCTGCGTCCTACTTAGTGGCGTCATAGATCGCTTTTATCTCCGCGGCGCTAAGGGCGCGGGAGTAGATGCGAACATCATCCAATATTCCGCTGTATGGAGCGTTGCCATTCGCAAACATCCCGATTCTCGTATTCAAGGTGGGCGCTCCCACGCTTGTAAAGGCGAGGGTGGCGGAGTTATCCAACTGACCGTCAATATAGACTCTCGCCGAACCCGAACTGAACGTACCGACAATGAGGTGCCAGTTATTGTTGTTGATGGTTGTCACCGACTGAACACCGCCGTCTTGAGTCGCGCTTGCAACGCTAAACGATGCCTTGGTAGGATTGCCGGAACTCTGTTGTAGCGCATAGCCATTGTAGCCACCGGCTTTATTATCTAAGAATGGCTTTTCTACGGCCGCGCTCGTTTTAACCCAAGCGCCCAATGTCAATCCCGTAGTAACGGCTAAGCTTGAGCCGTTTCCCACATTCACATAATCATCCACTCCATCGAAGTTCAGGGCGCCATTGACCTTGCCCGTTATCCACTGGGCGGTAGACGTACCTATGGTTAAGGTACCGGTGTTGTTGTTGCCGGAAGAGTCGGCTACCGAGGTACCCGTGCTTTCATCCAACCGCCACCAGCCCACCAGCCCCTCCTGCTGGGCCAAGAGAGACAGGTTGGTGCCTACCTCATATTTACCGGGGTTGTAGCCGCCATCGTCCTTGGAGGATTTACTTAGGTATTTCTGGGATTCCAGTAAGGTAGATAAGGCCCAGGACGCACCTGGGGTATAGGTATAGTAATTACCAGTAGAGGTAGTATTTACCGGGTCTACGGGTAAAGAAGAAAAAGGTGCCTTGGTGGTCATAGTGGTAAAAGCCAGGGGCAGCCAGCCCTGACCGTTGGTTTTACGGTAGTTCGCTTGGGTAG
>JBBUAX010000095.1:0-4901 GCA_038058515.1 Patescibacteria group bacterium | reverse complement strand
CTCAACTGCTCTCAAGAGTATTCCCGAATATACAAATCTATTTCAATATACGAATTCGTATATTTGCGGGAATTGGTATATTAGCGATTGCTCTAGAGAAATCTCGCCAGGAAAAAAACCACCAAGCCGAAAGCACTGGCCACCGCGGAGATTATCCAAAAGCGCATGGTCACCTGGGACTCTGGCCAACCCAGCGCCTGAAAATGATGATGAATCGGCGCGGATAAAAATACTTTGCGCCGGAAAAACTTTTTAGAAACAAGCTGGACGATGACCGAGGCTGACTCCACTACTAAAACAAAACCAATAAGCGGCAAAAAGAGCACGGCGTTGGTCAGAAAGGCAATAACCGCGAGGGTCACGGTCAGGCCCATAATCCCCGTTTCCCCCATATAAAACCTGGCTGGATGGACATTAAACCATAAATAAGTAACCAGCGCGCCGACCAGAACGGTTATAAATGCAGTAAGGTCATAGGCCCCCCGGGTAAAAGCGATTACTCCGTAGGCGGTGAAAACCGGCGCGAGTACGCCGGCGGACAGCCCGTCCAGTCCATCCACCACGCCGCTGGAGAAAGTCGCTAAAACGACTATGACGAAAAGCAGGAGATACAGTCCGTTTATCTCCAAGTTGCCCACGAAGGGAATATAAATACTCGACCAGCCCAGTTTGTAGTAGAACCACCACGCCCCGCCTATGGCGATTAAGGAAATTAAAGCCAGCCGCACCCGGAAACGTATGCCGCCGCCGATGTAGCCGCCCCGGCTCTTAACCACCAGGATATCGTCAACCAGTCCCAGTATGGAAGACGAGATTAAAGCGAAAAGCGGTAGCCAGGTTTGGGAACGGGATACGAAGTTCAGCTGTCCCAGGACGGAATCCGGGAAAAACCGGGATAATACATAGGTAGCGATGGTGACGATAAGCACTGTTGCCCAGATAAGTATTCCGCCCATGCGCGGCGTGGACACTTCCTTGCCGGCGTGCAGCGCCGTAAAAATAGGGGTTTTTTCCCCGCCGAAGGTGCTGTCCCGCGGTTTTTTCTTCCAGGCCTGGTGCTTATAGAGGGAGCGGATAAGAATCGGCGCGCCTATAAAGGCGATGACGAAGGAAGTCAAAAACAGAGTGAGAACTTTGACGATATAGAAAACTTCCGGAGACATGATTATGGTTAGCGATAATTATTCCGAAACCAATTTATAAGTTCGCGGGTTTCATCAAAACGAGCGGTGGAACCCAGGACCACAATAAACACCGGCCGATTGCGATGATTGAAAATTGTCAAAAGATTTTCCCCGGCGTCACGGGTAAAACCGGTTTTACCGCCGATGAAATTGGTTTCGCCGGCAAAGGTATTGGTATTCACAAAGCTGCGGCCTTGACCGGAAACGGCATCACTTAGAGTCACCTTGGTCTTGCGGCTCACCTCTAATATATTGGGATATTCCTGGTACACCCGCCTGGCCATCACCAGGAGATCCCGGGCGGTGGATTGATTAGACGAGGCCAAGCCGGTCGGCTCCGCAAAATGGGTGTCCGGCATCCCCCACTCCTCGGCCAGCTTATTCAAGTCCGCCATGAAATCGCCCCTATAATTGCGGGCGACAGCCCTGGCCGCTTCATTAGATGAGAACACCAGCATTGCCCGTATCAGGTCTTTAACATAATAGGTCTCGCCGGAGCGGAGGTTCATTTCCCCTGGCCGGAAATCATCGGTCAGGAGTTCAATTTTTGCATTCGCGTCCATGTTGCGCATAGCCAGCGCCGCGGCCATTAGCTTAGTGAGCGAGGCCGTCGGCCAGCGCCGCTCCGCTTCAAAGCTGTGATAGGGTTCGCCGCTTTGAACGTCGGCGACCAAAACCGACTGGGATTGCGGCAACGGCGGCAGCTCCTCGGATATTTTCTTAAGGGCCGCTGCGGTCGATTGCGACGACACGCTGGCTACTTGCGGCGCATCCAAAAGCGAGATGGCCTCCGCGACCGACGGCGAGATAACGATCGACTCCAGAGCGGCGCCGACGACTGCCGATGGCGAGGGCAAAATAACCTCCGGCAAGTTGCTGGCCGTCGAATTCTCAACCGGACGAACCGCGCCCACCTGATTGCCGACTACGGCGACAACCAGCATTACCGCCAAAAATAGGAATTTTTCAAAAGTGGCGCGCATACCAGGTGTTACAACTGCGATTTCCCCAACATCGCTTGATGGGGACTAGAGATTGACCTTGGATACGGCATAAGACAAATTCTCATATATTTATTGGATTAATGGATAGCGTCACAGTTGTAGCACCAGGCATATCAAGTTTGGGTCTCAAATTGAGTCAGAACCTCGCGGAATCGCGCGTGTTCCGGCATATCCTCCGGTTTGGTCAGTCCTAAATGTTTCCAAAATTCAAAGGTCGGCCGATAAAGATAGGATTGCGGATGCTCCGGGTCGGTAAAACGCTCAATAAGCCCCCGCAGCATCAAGCTGCGCAAAATAATCGAGCAATTGACTCCGCGCTGGTATTCAATGCGATTCCTGGAAATCGGCCCGAAATAGGCAATGATGGCTAGGGTTTCCAAGCTGGCCGGGGTCAGGTCTTCGCTTAATTCGTTTTTGACGAAATTGGCCAAAACCGAATTAAATTTGGATTTGGTGACGAACTGAACTTTGTCGCCGTCCTGAAGCAGGGTAAGACCGCGATTTTTTGCCTCCAAACTGCTGGCCAGTTCCCGCAGCAGTTCTTTAACCTCGCCGACTTTAACTTCCAGCGCTTCACCGATCTTTTTGAAGCTCATCGGTTCGCCGTGGACGAAAAGCAGCGCTTCCAAACCGGCCAATTTATCCTCTAGATCCTGCGGCATTTAAGTTTAATCCTCTTTAGGCGTGATAATTATATCAGAAAGGTAGCTTTCCTGCTCCAATAAAACCAACTGCTCCCGCGCCAAATGCAGTACGGCCAAGAAGGTTACGATAACCTCGGTTGGCGATTTGTCCTCGGATATCCGCCGCAAACTTATTTTACTCAGGCGTTTAAGGACCTCGGTGATCTCCCGTATTTTGGCCTCCATGGAAACAACCTCTTCCTGCAGAACCTGGCTTTCGCGGATCAGAGCGACAAAACTGCTGAAAAGTTTGTCTAAAGATTGGGCCAGGGCCTCGGCCTGCAGGTTGCGGCCGGGGAAAAACAGGGCGGCGCGGGCATCGTCTCCGCCGCGCAGAGCAAACCCCGTTAGAGTCCGCGCCCGCGCTGGCGCGCCCTCCGGGCCTTCGGGGGGGGCTGACTTTAACGGGGCGAAAGCAGAAATGCTCATAAAATACGGACGGCTGAACTCCTCACGCCTGTCCCGCCACAGCTTGGCGACTATTTTCATAGCCGGCCGCAATCCCTGATAAAGCTTAAGCCGGTATTCCAAATCGTGAATTTCCGCCTCTTCCTCTCCGGTCAAGTTCAGCTCCGGCAGGAGGGATTTGGACTTGATGAGAATCAAGCGGCTGGCAACGGCCACGAAATCGGCGAGGATACGCAAACCTTCGCGACGAGCCAGTTCTCTTTCGCTAACCCGGCCTGTCTGGAGCTCGCCTTCTTTCTTAAGTTTTGCCAGATAGCGCAGGAAGTCGTCGGTAACCTGGGCCAAACTTATCTCCGAAATCTGAAGCTTGCGCTCCTCGATCAGCTCCAGGAGTTTTTCTAATGGTCCGCTGTATTTTTCCATCTGTAATTCGTAGCTCACCCCGTAAGAAATTAAATGTTTTCCGTTATTATGGGTGTCGACTTTAGGGTATCTGGTGGTTTACTCACGTTGAGTTGAGCTTGGTTTCGCCTCGAAAACATTTTCTCGGCGGTTTCTTACGGGGTAAAATTAGCGCGCAGCCAGTTTAATATTTCGCTCACGTCCCCATAAACGTCTGGGGAGCGCAGAACGATTATGGCCACCGGCCGCTTCTCGCCGCGCAGGCTAAGCTCGAATACCGAGAGCATTGCTTCTCCCGCTGCTCCGCTTTTGCCTATCTTGCCGCCGACAAAGTCGGGGTCCTCGGCCAACAAATTCAAATTCTTCAGATTCCTGAAAACGGACTCGCCGTACACCTTCCCGTCCAGCTTGCCGGCGGTGATATTTAAAACAAAGCGCCGGTTAAAATACAGGTGCTTGGCCAAGCGGAACAAGTCCTGAGCGGAAGCAACGTTTTCGTTGGCCCGGCCGGAGGCGTCAGCCAAAACGGTGTTTTCCATGCCGAAGGCTTTGGCTTTTTCGTTCACCAATTCCACAAATCTTTCCCGCCCCATAAAGTTGGCCATCACCTCCGCGGCTTCATTAGATGATTCCATAAGCAGGGGCATTAAGAGGTCGTATAGGGCCAAACTTTGTCCGGCTTTGAGGCGGGGCACCGAGGTGGGCACGATTGATTCCGGGCCAACCGGCAAAAGACCCTCAATATTCATATACTCCAAGGCCGTGGTTGCGGTCAGCAGTTTAGTTATAGATGCTATGGGCAGAACCGCATCCGGCCATTTCTCGGCAACCACAAAATTATTGTTCAAGTCCGCAATCAAAAAACTTTCCGCGCCGACATTGGGCGGCGGCAAACTATAGCTAAAATCGTCTTTCTCAAAGTCCTTCTCAAACACCAAAACCGGTTCCCCAACCTTAACCAATTTATACACCGCCTCGGCGTCCTCGGTACGCAAACGGATGCAGCCGCCGGAATAAGTTGAACTTACCGGAGTGCCGTCCGGATAGTAAGGCCAGCCATGGATGAAAAAATTGCCCTGGAACGGCATGCTCCACGGCAAATACACGCCAGCGAAGCTGGAGTAGTGGTTGCGTTCCTTGCCCTGAATCTGGTACAGGCCAGCCGGCGTCTCCCACCACGAACCTTCGCGGCCCTTACTTACAATCGGGAACTCCTTAAC